>JAQVDF010000232.1 GCA_028698405.1 Phenylobacterium sp.
CACCTGTTCAACCTGGAGCGCCAGCGTGAGGCCATCGGCCCGGTCAACCTGCGCGCCGAGGAGGAAGCCGCCGAGCTTTCCGCCCGCATCGAGACCATGCACGCCGAGCGCAGCGACCTGACCGGCGCCATCGCCCGGCTGCGCCAGGGCATCGACGAGCTAAACGGCGAGGGCCGCGAGCGCCTGCTGGCCGCCTTCGACGTCATCAACGAGCACTTCAAGACGCTGTTTTCGGCCCTGTTCCAGGGCGGCCAGGCCGAGCTGCGGCTGGTGGAATCCGACGACCCGCTGGAGGCGGGCCTGGAGATCTACGCCTGCCCGCCCGGCAAGCGGCTGTCGACCATGAGCCTGATGAGCGGCGGCGAGCAGGCGCTGACCGCCATGGCGCTCATCTTCGCCGTCTTCCTGGCCCAGCCGGCCCCGATCTGCGTGCTCGACGAAGTGGACGCCCCGCTCGACGACTCCAACGTCGACCGCTTCTGCAACCTGCTCGACGAGATGCGCAGCCGCACCCAGACCCGCTTCGTGGCCATCACCCACAATCCGGTGACCATGGCCCGCATGGACCGGCTGTTCGGCGTCACCATGGCCGAGCGCGGCGTCTCCCAGCTGGTCAGCGTCGACCTGCGCCAGGCCGAGGCCCTGGCGGCGGAATAGCGCCTTCCCCCACGGCGCCGTTGTGCGTCGGCCCCGCCGCATCCATGCTGCTCCCAACAAAAAAGAGTACGAGGAGGAACTGCCATGGGTCTGCGCACGCCGCTTTGCGATCTCCTGGGCGTCGAGAAGCCCATCATGCTGGCCGGAATGGGCGGGGTGTCCTACGGCGAGCTCGTGGCGGCGGTGTCCAACGCCGGCGGCTACGGCGTATTGGGCATGGCCGGCCGCAACCCGGACTTCATCCGTGACGAGATGCGCAAGGTGCGCTCGCTGACCGACAAACCGTTCGGCGTCGACCTCCTGGCCGCCTCGCCGGAGTCTCTGACCGCCTCGGTCGACGTGATCATCAGCGAGGGCGCCTCCAGCTTCGTGGCCGGCCTGGGCGTGCCGATGCCGATCCTCGAGAAGCTGAAGAAGGCCGGCCTCAAGGTGATGGTGGTCTGCGGGGCGGTGAAGCACGCGGTGAAGGCCGAGCAGGCCGGCTGCGATGCCGTGATCTGCCAGGGCGGCGAGGGCGGCGGCCACACCGGCCTCGTCGGCACCATGCCGCTGATCGCCCAGGCGGTGGACGCGGTGAAGATCCCTGTGGTCGGCGCCGGCGGCATCTTCGACGGCCGCGGGCTGGCGGCGGCGCTGGCCCTGGGCGCCCAGGGCGTCTGGATGGGCACCCGCTTCATCGCCTCCAAGGAGGCCCATGCCGGGGCCCTCTACCAGCAGGCCATTCTCGAGGCCGCCGACGAGGACACCGTCCGCACCCGCTGCTACTCGGGCAAGCCGATGCGGGTGAAGAAGAATTCCTGGGTCGAGGACTGGGAGCGCCGGCCGGAGGAGATCAAGCCCTTCCCGCACCAGGCCATGCTGTCCGGCCAGGCCGGGGTGATGGGCGGCATCGGCGGCCAGATCGAGGGCCTCGACCCCGACCGCTCCTGCTTCGCCATGGGCCAGTCGGCCGGCGGCGTTCATGAGATCCTGCCCGCCGGCGAGATCGTCCGCCGCATCATCGCCGAAGCGGAAGCGGCCATGGACCGCATCGCCAAGTTCCGCACCCGCGAGGCCGTGGGGGCGTAAGGAAGGGTGACAGGCGGCGCTGCGCGCAACCCGTCACCGGCGGGCGTCGGTGACGGGTTGGCCGAGGGCCTACCTGTCACCTCTCTCGCCACCGCCTACGGCGCGGCGGCGAGGTAGCCGGTGGGGTCCTGCAGGAACTGGCCGAAGGCGCCGAGGCAGGTCTGCCAGGCGCCGATGTGCATGCGCATGTCCTCGCGGGTGTCGCTGGCCCCAACGAGGGTGGCGTAGACGACGTTCATCTTCCCGGCCTTGTCCTGGTAGGCGCGGCAGAGCATCGAGGTCTGGTTGAAACCGTTCACCTGGGCCAGCGTCGCGCTCCGCTTCTCCGAGGCGGCGGTGAAGGCCAGCGCCTTGCAGGCCTTGCCGTTCGCCTCGCAGCCCGCGAACTGGGCCCCGAAGGCCAGTCCCGACGTGGAGACCGACAGGTGGACCTCGTCCTCGCTCTTGCGGACGACCTCGGCCTTGGCGTCCGTGGCGGCGAGGAAGTCGATCAGGCTCGCCGGGTCGCGGGCGTCGAACTTCTTCTCGGCCGTCTGGGCGGGCGCGGCGATTGGCGCGGCCGCCGCGAGCAGGACCGCGGTTGCAGCCAGGAATCTATGCGTCACCATGGCCATGCCCTAGCAGAGGCTGGCGGCGAAATCTCGGCCCTAGAGGAGACGCGGGCGTGCTGACTTGGCGGCGGACCCTGATCGCGGCGGCGTTTCTGGCGCTGGCCGTCCCGGCCCAGGCGCAGAGCCGAAGGGACGACCTCGTCGCGCTCTCCCATGTGCTCGGCGAGAGCCAGGCGTTGCGCGAGGCCTGCGAGGGTCGCAAGGACCAGCAGTGGCGCTCGCGGATGATGCGGATGCTGGCGCTGGAAGGCGTCGAGGGCGCCGCCGCTGGCCCCTACAACGCCGCCTTCACCGCCGGCTACGCCGCCGCCCGCCAGGCCCATCCGGAATGCAGCCCCTACAGCCGCCGCGCCGAACTCGTGGCCGCCGAGCGCGGCGAGGCGCTGGCCGCCGCCCTGGCCGGGCCGAGTCTGGCCGCCGCCCCGTCCGACGACATAGGCGCCCCGCCGGAGCCACGTTAAGCTCGACCTCAACCTAGGGGGGAAGATCCATGGAACTTGCGACTGCGGTCGTCGTCCTGGTGCTGGCGCTGGTGGTGCTGTTCGGCGCCGTCAAGATCGTGCCGCAGGGACGCGAGCACACCGTCGAGCGGTTCGGCCGCTACACCCGCACCCTCAAGCCCGGCATCAGCATCCTGACGCCCTTCGTCGAAGGCGTCGGGCGCAAGGTCAACATGATGGAGCAGGTGCTGGACGTCCCGCGCCAGGAGGTCATCACCAAGGACAACGTGATGGTCAACGTCGACGGCATCGTCTTCATCCAGGTGATGGACGCCGCGGCCGCCGCCTACCGGGTCGACAACCTGCACCACGCCATCGCCCAGCTGGCCATGACCAACCTGCGCACCGTGGTCGGCTCGATGGAGCTGGACGAGGTGCTGTCCAACCGCGACCACATCAACTCGCGGCTCCTCAGCGTCATCGACCAGGCTACCGGCCCGTGGGGCGTGAAGGTGGCGCGGATCGAGATCAAGGACCTGCAGCCGCCGCCCGACATCACCGACGCCATGGCCCGCCAGATGAAGGCCGAGCGCGAGCGGCGGGCGGTGATCACCGAAGCCGACGGCGAGCGGCAGGCGGCCATCGCCCGCGCCGAGGGCGCCAAGCAGGCCGCCATCCTGGAGGCCGAGGGCCGCCGCGAGGCGGCCTTCCGCGACGCCGAGGCCCGCGAACGCGAGGCCGAGGCCGAGGCCAAGGCCACCGAGCTGGTCTCCGAGGCCATCGGCCGCGGCGACGTCAACGCCATCAACTACTTCATCGCCCAGCGCTACGTGGACGCCTTCGCCAAGCTGGCCGACAGCCCGCAACAGAGGACGGTCATCGTGCCGGCAGAGCTGTCCGCCCTGACCGGATCGGTAGCCGGCATCGCCGAGCTGGCGAAGGCGGTCGGCGGCGCGCCGACCCAGCCGCCGCGCGGCCGCGGCGCAGTCCCGACCAGCTAGGCGCGGACGTCCATGGACCTATTCGCGCTCTACGGCTCCCACGCCTTCTGGTTCTGGCTGGGGCTGGCCGCGGCCATCCTGGCGGTGGAGGTGGCCAGCGGCTCGGGATGGCTGCTGTGGCCGGCGGGCTCGGCCCTGGCGGTCGCCTTCCTGACCCTGCTGATCGGCCCGGACCCTGCGGCGACCATCGCCGCCTTCGCGGTGCTGACCCTGGTCTCGACTCTGCTCGCCCGCCGCTACCTGCCCCGCTCGGTGCTGGGCTCCGGCGGCGACATCAACGACAACGTCGCCCGGCTGATCGGCCAGGAGGCCCGCGCCGTCGCCGCCTTCGAGGACGGGACCGGCCGGGTGCTGATCGACGGCAAGGAGTGGATCGCCGAACTGGAGGACGGTCGCGAGCTGGCCGAGGGCCAGCGCGTACGGGTCACCGGCGTCCGCGACGGCTCGCGCCTGACGGTGCGGGCGGGGGGCTAGGCCCCAGCCGAACGATCGCCTCGAAGCCGTCGTCCGTGCCGGTCGCCGGAGAGCGCAGCTCCAGCGATCCGCCGGCCCCCTCGGCGATCCGCCGGGCGATGGCCAGGCCCAGTCCCACACCGAGCGCCCGCGTGGCGCCGCGTTCGAACCGCTCGCCGATCCTGACCAG
>JAQVDF010000233.1 GCA_028698405.1 Phenylobacterium sp.
ACACCGACCCCGTCACCGGCCGGCGCACCCGCGTGCTGAAGAACGAATGGGACGGCTGGGGCGGGACGCTGGGCGTCGACTGGCGGCCCGATCCGGACACCCTGGTCTATGCCAAGTACACCAGGGGCTATAAGGCGGGCGGCTTCAACTCGGCCACCACCACCCTGGTCGGCGCGCCCTTTTCCTTGCCGGCTCCATACCGAATTTCCGGACCGCCGGATTGTGTCGAGACCGAAAGAACAAATCCGTTGACGTAGCGTCGCCTCCTCAGCACCGTTGAGGAATAAGCCGCCGGCGAGGCGCCTCCACCGAGGGGTTGCTTGCCATGGCACTAATAATTCGACCGCTCAAACCTGTGCGGCAGGAGGAGGAAACGGTGGCGTGCGCCCGAATTCTTTGGCGCGCGAGCTGGCGATGCTCGCCCTCGATCTTCCTCGATGATTTCCAGGCGCCGCGCGATCCGCGTGCGGGGGCCCCGGCGATGTCCGGCGGGGGCGTTTCCTAGCCAGTCCAAGGAGGGCGCATGACGCAGACCGCGACCCCGCGAGTCAGCTTCCCGGTGAAGCTGATCTACGGCTTCGGCTCGATCGCTTACGGGCTGAAGAACCAGCTCATCGCAAGCCTGCTGCTGCTCTACTACAACCAGTTGATGGGCGTGCCGGCCCACATCGTCAGCCTGGCCTTGTCGGCCTCGATGATCCTCGACGCCTTCTGGGATCCGGCGGTTGGCTACTTTTCCGACGGGCTGCGCACCCGCTGGGGCCGGCGCCATCCGCTGATGTACGCCTCGGCGCTGCCCTTCGCGATCTCGTTCATCCTGCTCTGGCACCCGCCGGAAGGCCTCAGCGACTGGCAGATGTTCTTCTGGCTGCTGACCTTCGTCATCCTGTCACGGGCCACCATCAGCCTCTACGAGGTGCCCAGCTCGGCGCTCGCGCCGGAGCTCGCGCCCGACTACCACGAGCGGACGACCCTGCTCAGCTACCGCTACATGTTCGGCACCATCGGTGGGGCGGCGGCGGCGATCATGGCCTACGGCTGGTTCCTGCGCTCGACGCCCGAGATGCCGATGGGCCAGCTGAACAAGGCCGGCTACAGCCCCTACGCCATCACCGTCGCGGTGATCACCGTGCTGGTGATCGTGATCTCCGCGGCCGGCACCCACCACACCATCCCGCGCCTGCACGTGCCGCCGAAGCGGCGGGCGAGCCCCGGCGAAATCCTCCGGGAGATGTTCGCCACCCTCTCCAACAAGAACTTCCTGGTGATCCTGGCGGCCGGCGCCTTCTCCGGGGTGATGCTCGGGATGGTCGGCGGGCTGCACATCTACTTCAGCACCTACTTCTGGGAGCTGCCCTCCTCCAGCCTGCTGGTGATCGTGCTGGCGCCGCTGATCTCGTCTCCGATCGGGGCGATCCTGGCGCCGGCCATCTCGCGCAAGATCGGCAAGAAGCCGACGGCCATGCTGCTGCCGGCGGTGGGCATCACCGTCTCGGTCGCGCCCATCGTGCTGCGGCTCATGGGCCTGATGCCGCCGAACGGCGCCGACATCCTTCTGTGGATCCTGGTCGCCGACCGCATCCTGGCCTCGGCCTGCCACACCGGCGGGTCGATCATGCTGACCTCGATGCTGGCCGACACCGTCGAGGAGAGCCAGGTGAAGACCGGCCGGCGCTCCGAGGCCCTGCTGCTCAGCGCCGACAACACCCTGCAGCGGCTGGCCCAGGGCCTGTCGGTGATCATCCCGGGCGTGATGCTGACCGTGGTCGGCTTCCCCGAGAGCGCCAAGCCGGGCCAGGTCGACCCGCAGGTGCTGACCGGCCTCGCCTACATCTACGTGCCGGTGGTCTACTTCGCGGTGCTGGCGATGGCCGGGATGCTGGTCTTCTACCGGATCAGCCAGGAGGCCCACGAGCGCAACCTCGCCAAGCTGCGCGAGGCCACCGCCACGGCCGAGGCGATCGTCGAATCCGACCCGCTACCGACGCCTGCCGGGACGGTCGGCGTGCAGAGCCGGCCGGTCTAGCGCTCGACAGCAGCCGGCGCTGCGCCCCGCGGCGCCGGCTGCTCGAAGATCCCCATCAGCAGGGGCCGCACGAACACCGCCGGCGCAGCCTTCTGCTTCACGCCCGGCACCCAGAAGGCGAGCTCGGCGCCGGCGTTGAGCGTGGCGTTCAGCATCTGGGCGGCGATGAACGGGTCCACCGGACGGATCGAGCCCTCGGCGATGCCGTCTGAAATCATCGCCGCGAAGCGGTCCGACACCCGGTTCGACTGTTCCACCATCTTGCCGCGAATGCGCTCGGGCACGGCGCTCAGCGCCGAGGTGCGCAGCAGCGGGCCGTGTTCCGACATCTGGTATTCGGCGAGCGCGGCGGCCGCGTTCACCAGCTTGCTCCACTGGTCGCCCGGTCCGGACATCGCCTTGCGCTGCACACGCCGCATCACCTCGAAGGTGCGCTGGAAGCAGGCGACCTCCAAATCGTCCTTGGCGTCGATGTGGTGGTAGAAGCTGCCCTTGGTGACGTTCAGCTCGGCGCTGATCAGCTCCACCGAAGCGCCACGGTAGCCGCGGCTGTTGATCAGCCGGGTGGCGGCCAGGAGGAAGGTCTCGCGCGAAATCTCCTGCGGATCGGCCCCGGAGATCTCCTCCAGCTCCATCGACTCCGGCGCCCAGACGGCCCCCGGGAGGGCCAGGCCCTCGGACAGGATGCCGTACACGCGCTCGGCGAGCCGCGGATAGTCTTCGGGATCGTAGCGGCGCAGCCACGCGTCGGCCCAGAACAGCTGCTCCATCAAGAGGTGGGCGCGGGCGGTCTTGCGGCCGCGGCTGAGGGCGGCCAGCTCGGGCACGTCGAACACCTGCCGCACCTTGCGGAACAGGCGCATGAAGGCCTCGAACACCTGCGCCTTGCGCGGCGGGTTCAGCGCCCGGATGTCGCTCAGCACCGGCAGCGGCGGCGCTTCGCCGGTGGCCCCCTGGCGCAGGCGCTCGAAGTGCAGGTTCAGCAGCACGCGCAGCCGCGCCTGCGGCGTCGGCTCGGCCACCGCCGCCTCGGCGATCGCGTAGAGGGTCTCGATGCCGCGCATCAGGCAGGCGGCGGCGAGGTCCTCCTTGCGCTTGAAGTAGTAGGTGACGCTGGTCGTGGACAGGCCGACGGCGGCGGCGGCATCTCCGAGCGTCAGCCCCCGCACCCCCGCCCGGTTCAGGATCCGCGCCGCGGCGTCGAGGATCGCCTCTCTCTTTTTCTCGTATCGGGCGGTTGCGCGCACGCCGCTGCGTTCGGCCATCGGGTCCAACATCGATCAGATTTTCGAAACCGGCATGCCAGACAGACCCTTGCAGGGGAAGGGCTTTCGAAGTTTCGGGATCGAATGTCGGCGGGCGCCGCGCGACAGCGCGCCGCGCCGCCCCTGGCCCATTTTCGCCATCCTTGGCCCAGAATGGGTCGCCCGGGATCAGCCCCGCTGAGGGAGCGCGATTTGGTCAATCCGGGCAACCGCGGCGATGGCGGCCTGCGCCGCTACGTGGTCCATGCGGCCCACGAGGGCCGAGAGCGCGGCAGGGTCGTGCGCCGAACTTCCGCGAAGCCGCGCTGGCCTACGCCGACGGTTTCCTGACGCTGCCGCCACCCGAGGTGGCCCCCGCGCCGCTGGAGCTGCCCGATACCGGGGCCGATGCCGCGCCCGAACCTGCCGAACCGTCGCCGGCCTCGCCGGCGGAGACGCCGCTCGAGATCCCGCCGCCGCCCGCGCCCTGAGCCGGGATCGTTCCCGCTTGCGCTCGGCCCGTAGCGGGTGGAGCATTCCTCTATCGGCCGGCCAAAGAACGAGCCGGCGTCCGATGTGATGGAGGACCAGACCATGGCCGGCTCAAAGCCGGGCGCCATGCGCGCCATCGCCCTGGTCGGCGCGGCAGGCGCCGGCAAGACCACCCTTCTCGAAGCGATGATGTTCGCCAGCGGTGCGATCCCGCGGCAGGGGAGCGTCGATGCCGGATCCAGTGTCGGCGACGCGAGCCCAGAGGCCCGAAAGCGAGGCCAGTCCGTGGAGCCGAACCTGGCCGCCTTCGAGTTCATGGGCGACCGCTACGCCATCTTCGACTGCCCCGGGGCGACCGAGTTCTGCGGCGCAGCCGACGGAGTGCTGCCGGCGGTGGACCTGGCGATCATCGTCGCCGATCCCCATCCGGAGAAGGCCGTGCTGCTGCAGCCGATCTTCAAGCAGATGGAACGGATGGGCGTGCCGCATGCGGTGTTCGTCAACCGCATCGACCAGGCGCACGGGGCGCTGGACGGCCTGCTGGACGCCCTCGCCCCGATCAGCTCGGCCCCGCTCGTCGCCCGGCAGATTCCGCTGTTCAAGGGCGAGCAGGTCACCGGCTTCGTCGACCTGGCGCTGAAGCGCGCCTTCG
>JAQVDF010000234.1 GCA_028698405.1 Phenylobacterium sp.
GTGACGCCCGACCGGCTTCCGTTGGCCGGCCCGGCGCCGGGCGCGGAGGGTCTTTTCCTGTTGTGCGGCCTCGGTTCGCGCGGGTTCGCCTTCGCGCCCCTGCTGGCCGAGCACGTGGCGGCGCAGGTCGCAGGCGCCCCCTCCCCACTGCCCGCCCCGCTGGCGGCGGTGGTCGATCCCGAGCGCTTCGCGCGCCGCGCCGCGCGCTCCGGCAGGAGCGGCTGACACCCAAAAGAGAAAGGGCGCCGCCCCGTGAGGAGCGGCGCCCGATCCGAAGATGGCCCGAAGCCTAGAAGCGCTTCTTCAGGCCGACCACGAACACGCGGCCGAGCGGGTTACCGCTGCCCGGGTCGTAGCTGTACTGGGTGGCGATCGCGAAGGGCGGATCCGCATCGAAGATGTTCTGGACGCCCAGGGTCGCCGTCGTGTTCCACGGCAGTTGCGCGGTGTAGGTCAGGTCGTGCTGCCAGTACTCGTCGATCTTGATCGGACCCTTCACATTGGCCGCAACAGTGCGGGCCGTCGCTTCGGAGTGGGTCGTCGAGCCGACGTGCCGGACCTGCCAGCGCAGGTTGTGGATGTCGTAGTTCCAGTTCACGAAGGCGTTCGCCCGGAGCTGGTTGTAGCCGGTGAAGAGCGAGGCGCGGAAGGTGCCCACGCGGTCGATCTTGCCGGACGCCGTCGGGACGCCTTCGATCTCGTACGGCGACTCGTCGAACTTCAGCAGCCAGGTGCCGTCGAAGCCCGCCTGCAGATCGCCGCCCAGGACTTCGCCGATGTCGAAGTTGGCCTGGAAGTCGATGCCCGAGGTCTCGATCCCGCCGCCGTTGATGTAATGGGTGCGGTACGAGAGGATCTTCGCGCGGTTGACGGCGGCGGTGGCCGCCGGGTCGCACGGCGCGGTCAGCGACAGACGGGTCAGCACCGCGGCCGGGCCGCAGCCGCCGGAGGCCGGCATCGCCAGGCTGATCAGGTCGGCCGCGGTCTCGCTGGTCAGCGGATCCTCGAAGTCGAACTGCCAGTAGTCGACCGTGGCGTTGAACCGGTCGAACTTCAGGATGATGCCGAAGTCGAGGGTCTTGGCGGTTTCCGGCTCCAGGTTCGGGTTGCCGTACAGGTCGTTGGCCCGATAGGTGCCGCTGGCGTTGGTCAGACCACGGTCGAAGTCGGTCGTGGTGATGGTGGCCAGCGGAGCCCGGTAGGTCGAACCGATGGCGCCGCGGAACGCCAGCCAGTCGGTCGCCTGCCAACGCACCGAGAGCTTCGGATTGAAGGTCTCGTCGAAGCCGATGTAGCGCTCGTAGCGCGCCGCCAGGGTGGCTTCGAGGTTGTTGGTGATCGGGATCCTCGATTCGAAGAACACCGAGGCGATCTCACGCGACACGTCGGACGGCAGGTTGTTGGCGTTGAACAGGAACGGACCGGTGCCGCTGGTCGGGCACGGCGGCAGGCCGTCGCCGAACGGCGGGCTGTCGACGCAGGGCGTCGCCACCGCCGAGTACATCGCATCCGGGCTCTCGATGTAGCGGTCGTAGCGCCACTGGGCGCCGGCGGCCCAGGCGATGCTGTCGTCGGCCCACAGGGTCCAGCCGGTGTCGCCGTTGAAGATCGCGTCGGCGACGAACAGCCGGGTGGTGTTGGTCTGGAACTGCTTCTCGATCATCCAGTCCATGATCGCGGCGCGGTTGGCCGCAGCTTCGTTGAAGCCGGGGATGTTGGACTGGCCGATGTAGAAGGGGTTCGGGCCAACGTCGGAGAGGCTCTGCTCCATCGCGTTGGAGAACGGGTTGAACCAGTAGCAGCCCAGGGCCGCGTTGCCGGCGCCGGTGGTGAAGTTGTTGGTGTCTTCCGGCGTGCACTGGTTCGGGTCGCCCGCCCGGCTGCCGTAGCCGCGCATCGCGAGCTGCAGCCGGTTCACCGAGGTGTCCTCGAGGTTATAGCGGTAGTCGATCTCCTGGTAGGCCATGCTGACATCGAAGCCGATGTCCTTCCAGAAGGTGCCCTTGAAGCCGCCGGCGATCCGCCAGGTGTCGGTGTTGTAGCTGTAGTGCGAGTGCTTGTCCGCCTCGTGGGCGGCGCCCGCGAAGCCGACCGGACGCCATTGAGTCTGGCTGGTGGCCACGCCGTACAGCGCCGCGTTGGCGGCCGACTGGCGGGCGGCGTTCAGCAGGGCGTTACAGCTCGCCGCATCGATGCCGTAAGGCAGCACCGAGCCGGTGCAGTTGGCGGAGTTGATCTGCGAGATCAGCGCCTGCAGGCCCGGGTTGTTGGCCGGGATGTAGAAGCGCGATTGCTCGGAGGTGCCGGTCGCCGGGACCGGCGAGGTGCCGCCGCCGACCGAGGCCCCGGACGCCGTGATCGGGGTCGGGTACTGGTTCGGACCCGTCAGCGCCCAGTGCTGTTGCGGCGTCTGGTTGCGGTTCCACAGCGCTTCGGCGTGGAACTCGATGTCGTCGGTGAGGTCGAAGTTGATCTCGCCGTACAGGGTGTAGTGGTTCTCGTCTTCGACGAGGTTGTCGTACACTGTGTACTGGAAGTTACAGGCCGGGTTCGGGTTCAGGGCCGGGTGCGTGCCGCCGACCGTGGCCGAGCCCAGGATGTAGGGCGCGCCGCCGTTGGCCACGCAGCCGACGTCCATCAGCGGCGCGGTGAAGGCGGCGGAGGCGAAGCCGGTGTCCGGCGAGCCGCCCGGATTGGCGGTCGGGACCTGGTAGAGGCCCGGGTTGCCGGTGCCGGCCCAGCCGCCCAGCGGGTTCTGCAGATAGCCCTCGGTGCCGGTGCGGATGGCCCAGTCGCGCTCGAAGATCGGCAGCTGCGAGCGGGCGCGGTGGCCGGCCATCAGCAACACGTTGCCGCTCTCGAACTGCTTACCCCACACCGCGGAGATGTCGTAGTCGCCATCCGAGCCGTCGATGAACTGGTAGTTGGCGCTCAGCTCGAGACCGTCGAGGTTGCGGCGGGTGATGAAGTTGACCACGCCGCCGATGGCGTCGGAGCCGTAGGTCGCCGCGGCGCCCGACTTCAGCACTTCGACGCGCGCGATCGCAGCGGACGGGAAGCTGTTGATGTCGGCCGAACCCAGCGAACGGGTGGTGGCGGCCACGCGACGGCCGTTGAACAGGACCAGGGTCCGGGCCCCGGTCACCGCTGAGTTCAGGTTCCGCAAGTTGATGGTGGCGGTGCCGTTGCCGGACAGGAAGCGGTTGTTTTCGCCGATGACCGCACCCGACGACGGGATGGTCTTCACGAACTGGACCATCGAGGGCGAGCCCCGCTTTTCCAGTTCCTGGGCGTTGACCACGTCGACGGGCTGGGCCGCGTCCTCGGGGGTGCCGGCGATGAACGAGCCGGTGACGATCACCTCTTCCAGCTCGGCCGCGTCATCCTGGGCGTAGGCGGCGTGCGTGGCGCCAAAAGCCAGTGCGACGGCCAGCAATGATCCGCCGCAGAAATATCTGCTCTTCATAAAAATGGTTCCTTCCCCCTCAGGGCGCCTGACCCGACTTCATGCAGGTCTGGCTTCTAGATTGGCGGATAGATGAACGGGCCAATCGTAAAAATCTAGTCACCAATGCTACGCTCGGTCGGCGAGCAGCGTTTTCGAATACTGTTTTTGACGTATCTGCACTTTCTCGGAGATGGCGCTGGAGCTCCAACGCTGCTCGAATATTTCACCTGCGCAATGGCGTGTGAGCAAAAAAAAGCGGCGCCGGAAACCGGCGCCGCCGTAGAGGAAAGGGTGGAGCGGCCGGGCGGCCGCCCCGGGATCAGAAGCGCTTCTTCAGGCCGACCACGAACACGCGGCCCAGCGGGTTACCGCTGCCCGGGTCGTAGTTGTACTGGGTGCCGATCGCGAAGGGCGGATCCTCGTCGAAGATGTTCTGGACGCCCAGGGTCAGGGTCGTCTCCCACGGCAGCTCACCGGTGTAGGTGATGTCGTGCTGCCAGTACTCGTCGATCTTCGAGGTGCTCTTCACGTTGTTCGCCAGGGAGATCGCCAGCGCCTCGGAGTGGGTGGTCGAGGAGATGTGGCGCACCTGCCAGCGGACGTTGTGGATGTCCCGGCTCCAGTTCACGAAGGCGTTCGCCCGGAGCTGGTTGTAGCCGGTGAAGACCGAGGCGCGGAACTTGCCCACGCGGTCGATCTTGCCGACGGCCGTCGGGACGCCTTCGATCTCGTACGGAGACTCGTCGTACTTCAGCAGCCAGGTGCCGTCGAAGCCGGCCTGCAGGCGACCCCACAGCAGGTCGCCGAAGTCCATGTTGGCCTGGAAGTCGACATCGGGTCGGTCATGTCGGTGACGAGGATGTCGCCTGCCTGCACGCGGTTCATTTCGGAAGCGTCGCCGACGATGCGCACCACGCCTGCGCCGATCTTCTG
>JAQVDF010000235.1 GCA_028698405.1 Phenylobacterium sp.
CTTTCAGGAACGGATCACACGCCCGCCCCGGCAGCAGCGCCGCCTGGCGCTCGTACAAGGTGATCCAGACCCGGTGCTCGGCCTCGGTGTAGCCGGCCCAGTCCTGGTCGATGGTCCAGTCCGCCCGGGCGCCGGGCGGAGGCGAGGCGAATCCATCCGCACCCATAAGCACAGAATGGACCCGCTCTAGCGAAAGTTCCGTGCGAGTTTGCCGCGCCCGCCGCCGATCCGGGGAAGGATCGTGCGCCTTGCAGCGGAGTGGTGCGAGCCCTATTGCCGGGCCAGCTCCGCCGCTGCGACCGCCTCGGCCTCCACGGCCTGATCGGGCTCCATGGTCACCGTGACCTTGCGCAGCTCGCCGGTGAACAGGAACGGGGCGGCGTAGTCGGCCACCGGGCTGCCCCGGTCGAGGCCGATGTCCAGCCCGGACCACGAGATCAGGGTCGCGAAGCCCGCCCGCGTAGTCAGCTCGCCCGCAGGCTGGCCCTCGATGGTCAGGGTGAAGGTTCGCCCGTCGGGCCGCTGGCGCACGGTCACGCCCAGCCGCCTGTCGGCCGGGGCAAGCGGGCGATCGGATGAGACCACGTGCAATTGGCCGCCGATGTTCAGCGCGTGGTGCAGCCGCCCGTCGCGGACGAACAGCGAATAGCCGCTGGTGGCGTCGCCGTGGGAGATCAGCACGCCCTCGCTGCCCTCTCTCAGCTGCACCTCGGCTTCGATCGCGTAGGAGCGGGAGCGCACGTCGGGGGCGACGTCGGTCGGCAGGTGGCCCATGCCGCGGTGGAAGACGAAGCGCCGGCGATGGCCCTGCACCCGGGCGGCGTTCTCGGCGAACCTCGGCCCGAAGCGGTCGTCCAGCGGCAGCACCTTGCAGACCTCGGCCTGCCGCCACCACAGCGTCTTCAGCTCCTCCAGCTTCTCGGGATGGAAGGCGGCCAGATCCTTGACCTCGGAGAAGTCGGCGTCGAGATGGAACAGTTCCCACTGATCGTCCTCGAACTTCGACCCGGGCGGGTGAAAGGCCACCGCCTTCCACCCGTCGGCCCACAGGCCGCGGTGGCCGAACATCTCGAAATACTGTGGCTTCTTCCGCTGGCGCGCGTTGGCGGCGAACAGCGAGGCGGCGAAGCTCTCGCCCTCCAGCGGCGCCTGCGGCACGCCGGCGATCACGTCCGGCGGCGTGACGCCGACCACCTCCAGCAGGGTCGGGACCAGGTCGCAGGCGTGGGCGAACTGGTGGCGAATTTCGCCGCGGGCGGCGATCCGGCTCGGCCAGGAGATCACCAGCGGGTCGCGCACGCCCCCGCCGTGGGTGTTCTGCTTGTAGCGTCGCAGCGGCGTGTTGGAGGCCATCGCCCAGCCGTGCGGGAAGTTGGAGTGGGTGTTCGGCCCGCCGATGTCGTCGAGCCTGGCCAGCTTCTCCTCCATAGGCTCGGGCCGGAAGTTGAACGGGCCCATGGCGTTGACGAAGCCCAGCGGGCCGCCTTCCTGGCTGGCGCCGTTGTCCGACAGCACCAGGATCAGGGTGTCCTCGCGCAGGCCGGCCTCGTCGAGGAAGGCGACCAGCCTCGCCAGATGCTGGTCGGCGTGGTCCAGCATGGCGGCGAAGGCGCTCTGCAGCCGGGTGAACACCTTGCGTTCGTCGGCGCTGTAGCTGTCCCAGGGCCGCACCCCGTCGTTGCGCGGCGGCAGCACGGTGTCGGGCGGAACCAGGCCGAGCTCCTTCTGGCGGGCGAGCCGCCGCTCGCGCTCCACGTCCCAGCCCTGGGCGAACACCTCGTCGTAGCTCTCGATCAGCGCCTTGGGGGCCTGGTGGGGCGCGTGGCAGGCGCCGAGCGCCAGCCACAGGTGCCAGGGAGTCTCCGGCGCGTCGGCCACGTGGTCGGCGATGAACCGGATCGACTGGTCGATCAGGTCCTCGGTCAGGTGGTAGCCGTCCTCGTAGGTCCCCGGCGGGGCGATCGGAGTGTTGTCGCGCACCAGTTCCGGCGCGAATTGGTCGGTCTCGGCGTCCATGAAGCCGTAGAAGCGGTCGAATCCGCGGCCCAGCGGCCAGCCGTCGAACGGACCGGCCGGCCCGGTCTCGCTGAGCGGCGTCACGTGCCACTTGCCGGCCATGTAGTTGCGGTAGCCGTGCGCCCTCAGCATCTCGGGCAGGGTGCCCGCCTCGCGGGCGATCTTGCCGCGGTAGCCAGGAAAGCCGCTGTCGAAGTTGGCCAGGCATCCCATGCCGACTGAGTGGTGGTTGCGCCCGGTCAGCAGCGCCGCCCGGGTGGTCGAGCACATCGCCGTGGTGTGGAATCCCGAGTAGCGCAGGCCCTGGCCCGCCAGGGCGTCGATGGTCGGCGTGCGAATCGGCGAGCCGTAGCAGCCGAAGTCGGAGAAGCCGACATCGTCGAACAGCACCACCAGGATGTTCGGCGCGCCTTTCGGCGGCCGGACGGGTTCGGGCCAATACGGCTCGGACTGGTCGAGGGTGGGGCCGATGCGTCTTGCGGACATGGGACGCTCCTCCATGGCGCGGAGAGTGTCCCGAAAGCTGCGCCCCTGGCGAGGGGCGCCGTGGCGTCAAGCCTACTCGGCTAGTGGCTGATCCGCGGTCGAAGCGCGTAGTGGCCCCCTCGGAAGCTCTCGAACAGCAGCGAGGTCTGCGGGTGGCCGACGGGCTCCCCGGTGTCGTCGGGCACCAGGTTCTGCTCCGAGACGTAAGCCACGTAGGAGTTGTGCTCGTTCTCGGCCAGCAGGTGGTAGAACGGCTGGTCCTTGCGCGGCCGGATGTGGGCCGGGATCGACAGCCAGTACTCCTCCGTCTCCGCGAACTCCGGGTCGACGTCGAAGATCACGCCGCGGAACGAATAGACGCGGTGGCGGACGACCTGTCCGATGGCGAACTTGGCGCTGCGAGGCTCCATGCCAGAGAAGTTAACACCTATTATCTAACCGAGAAGTGAACGCGCCTGTCGCGCGAGCGGCATTTCGCCCCTCGGGAGACGGCCGGCGGCGGTCGCTGCGGACCGCTTCTACCGGAGCGGGCGCCCTGTTATGGTCACGTCGAAATCAGGCGCCCGATCGTGGTCGCGCCTGCGAAGGACGGACGGTCCATGGACGAGGCGCCGCGCGCGCCCGGCGCCTCGCGGCGCGGGGGTGAGAGGAGTGTGGGCGAGCCGCCGTGCTACGCCGCGCTCGATCTCGGGACGAACAACTGCCGCCTGCTGATCGCGACTCCGTCGCCGGCGGGCTTCAAGGTCGTGGAGGCCTATTCGCGAATTGTGCGGCTGGGGGAGGGGCTCTCGCAGTCCGGCCGCCTGTCCGAGTACGCCATGGATCGCGCGCTTCAGGCCCTCAAGGTCTCGGCCGAGAAGGTGCGTCGCCGACGGGTGGTGCGGCTGAAGGCGATCGCCACCCAGGCCTGCCGCTCTGCCGCCAACGGCGCGGAGTTCATCGCCCGGGTCGCGCGCGAGACCGGCCTCAAGCTGCAGGTGATCACCCCTCACGAGGAGGCCCAGCTGTCGGTTGCCGGCTGCCTCAACCTGCTCGACCGGGGGGCGGAGGCGGCCCTGGTCGTGGATGTCGGGGGTGGGTCGACGGAGCTCTCCTGGGTCGACCTCAAGGGGGGCGGGCTGGACGAGCCGCCCGGCCGCTTCGCCCCGGGCCGGCTGCCGATCAAAGCCTGGCTCTCCATCCCGATCGGCGTGGTCACCCTGGCCGAGCGCTTCCCCGAGGGCGAACAGGGCAACGAGGCCTGGTTCCGGGTGATGGTCAACACGGTAAAGGCCGAGATCGCCGCCTTCCAGCGGGCCGATCCGATGCGTCCGATCTTCGAGGCCGACCGGGCCCACCTGATCGGCACTTCGGGCGCCATCACCAGCCTAGCCGGGCTGCATCTCAGTCTGCGGCGCTACGACCGCTCGCGCGTCGACGGCATCTGGATGAGCCGCGAGGAGTGCGACGCCGCCGCCCAGCGCCTGTTGAGCCTGACGCCCCGCGAGCGCGCCGAGCAGCCCTGCATCGGGCCCGACCGCGCCGACCTGGTGCTGGCCGGCGCCGCCATCCTGCAGGCGGTGCAGGAGCTTTGGCCCTGCTCCCGCGTACGGGTCGCCGACCGCGGCCTGCGCGAGGGCATCCTTCTGTCGCTGATGAGCCAGGGCTCCGGCCGTCGGCGCCGGCGGCGTCGCAGGGCCAGGTCATGAGCGAACCGCCCCGCAAGCGGATGGTGCGCCCGCCGACCCGCGGCGGCGACGAAGCGCGCTCCACGCCCGCCCGGCTGAAGAGCGCCAAGCAGCGCACGCCCTCGTCGCAGGCCTGGCTCGAGCGGCAGATCAACGACCCCTTCGCCGCCAAGGCGCGGGCCAAAGGCTACCGCTCGCGCGCCACCT
>JAQVDF010000236.1 GCA_028698405.1 Phenylobacterium sp.
TGGGCGTCACCGGCGTGCACCCGATCCCGCTCGATGTGGTCGAGGCGCAGGTCCGCGCCGTGCTGGACGACATCGGCGCCGACGCCATCAAGACCGGCATGCTGGGGACGGTGGAGACGGTCGAGCGGGTCGCCCGCCTGCTGGACGAGGGCGCGCCCCCACGGGGGGCTAGGCGGCGCCTTGGGGCCATGCCAGAAGGGCGCCCATGCCCACGCCCCTCGGCCGAGTCCTGATCATCGCCGGTTCCGATTCCGGGGGCGGGGCGGGCATCCAGGCCGATATCAAGACGGTGACCATGCTCGGCGGCTTTGCGGCCACCGCGATCACCGCCGTCACCGTGCAGAACACCCTGGGCGTCACCGGCGTGCACCCGATCCCGCTCGATGTGGTCGAGGCGCAGGTCCGCGCCGTGCTGGACGACATCGGCGCCGACGCCATCAAGACCGGCATGCTGGGGACGGTGGAGACGGTCGAGCGAGTCGCCCGCCTGCTGGACGAGGGCGCGCCGATCCCCGCGGTGGTCGATCCGGTGATGATCGCCAAGGGCGGCGCGCCGCTGCTGGCGGCCGAGGCGGTGGAGGCGGTGCGCCGGCTGCTGGTTCCGCGCGCGGCGCTGCTGACGCCCAACGCGCCGGAGGCCGAGGCGCTCACCGGCCTGCCGGTCGGCGACCACGACCAGGCGCGGCGGGCCGGCGAGGCCCTGCTGGCGCTGGGCGCGAAGGCGGTGCTGATGAAGGGCGGTCACATCCCCGGCGAGCGGGTGGTGGACCTCCTGATGACCCCGGACGGAGAGACCGTCTTCGAGGGCGAGCGGATCGACACCCGCCACACCCACGGCACCGGCTGCACCCTGGCCTCGGCGTGTGCGGCGGGCCTTGCGCAGGGGATGCCGCTGGCGGCGGCGGTGGCGCGGGCCTGGGACTACGTCCACCAGGCGATGCTGAACGCGCCGGGACTGGGAGCGGGGCACGGGCCGCTGGACCACGGCTGGCCGCTGCGGGAAAGCCGGCGTTGAGCGCTCGCGATCCCCTGGCCGACCAGGTGGAGGCGATCCTGCGCCGGGCGAGCGGTCTGATGACGGTGATGGAGACCGCCCGAGCGCTCGACCTGCCGGACTGGCTGGTGTTCTCCGGCGCCGTCTACCAGCCGGTGGTCAACCACCTGACCGGCCGGCCGCTGGACTACGGGCTGAAGGACTACGACCTCGGCTACTTCGACGCCTCGGACATCTCCTACGAGGCCGAGGACGCGGTGATCCGCCGGGCGGCAGCCGCCTTCGACCCGCCGCTGCGCGAGCTGGTCGAGGTGCGCAACCAGGCCCGCGTCCACATCTGGTTCGAGGGCAAGTTCGGCGAGGCCTATGGCCCGCTCTCCTGCAGCGCCGAGGCGCTCGAGCGGTTCACCTCCTCGACCTTCGCCATCGGGGCGCGGCTGGAAGGCGACGGTCGGATGACCATCGTCGCCCCGTTCGGCCTCGAGGACCTGTTCGCCCTGCGCCTGCGCCCCAATCCGGTCCGGAAGACCAACGGCTTCATGCGCACCGCCGAGGCCGCCCGCCGCCGCTGGCCCGAACTGGAGATCGTCGAGGCGGGGTGAGGGTGCAGGTAACGGTGCGCGCAACCAGTCACCGAAGGCCGCCGGCGACTGGCTGGCCCCAGGCCTGTCTGTCACTCCCATCCGGCGTATTCCCGGCCCCGGCTCTACTTCGATAGCCAGCCATGCGTCGGCGAGATCGAACCTCGTCGGATCGTCGCCAATGGTGTAGCTCTCCTGACGGGCCGAGAATTGAGGCATGTTTTGCCTCTCTTGAGAGCAGACGTGTAGGAGACCTTACCGAGATGCGCCAGTGGACCGTCGACGCCTTCGCTTCCGCGCCGTTCCGGGGCAACCCCGCCTGCGTGGTCGAGCCGATGAAGGCCTGGCCGGCCGACGCGTGGATGCAAAGGCTGGCCGCCGAGAACAACCAGGCGGAGACAGCCTTCCTGCTCGCCGGCGACGACCCCGCCCGCTTCGGCCTGCGCTGGTTCACGCCGGCGGTCGAGGTGCCGCTGTGCGGCCACGCGACCCTGGCCTCGGCCCACGTGCTGTTTTCCGAGCTCGGGCTGGACGCCGAGCTGGTCACCTTCGACACCAAGTCGGGCCCGCTGACCGTGCGCCGCGTCGGCGAGGCCTACGAGATGGATTTCCCGGCCGCGCAGATCCGCCAGGTGGAGGTTCCCTCGGGCCTTTCGGAAGCGCTGGGCGGGCTGGAGATCGCCGAAGCCTGGGCCGCCCAGATGCTGGTCGCGGTGGTCCGCGACGAGGCGGCGGTCCGCGCCGCGAGTCCCGACCTCGCGGCGTTGAAGGCCATCTCCATCGACGTGACCCTCGGCCGCGGCAACGTGGCGGTGGCGGCGACGGCCGACGCCGGCAAGCCCTACCAGGTGGTCAGCCGCTTCTTCGCGCCTGGCTCGGGCATCCCGGAGGACCCGGCCACCGGCTCGCTGCACTGCATGCTCTCGCCGCTTTACTCGGCCAAGCTCGGCGCCCCGACGCTGAAGTTCCACCAGGCCTTCCCGGGGCGCGGCGGAGATCTGGAATGCGAGCACCGCGGCGAGCGGGTGCTGCTGCGCGGCGGGGCCCACACGGTGCTGCAGGGGGAGCTGCGCGTCTCGCCCTGAGCGCCGGCGCCGGGTCCGTTAACCTTCGTCGTTTGCACGGCGTTGCGCATCCCGCGCCTGGACTGGGCGCTTGCGCAAGGACCCGCCGACGTGCCCCCACTCCTCAGCCTGAAGGACCTGAACCTGAAGGTGCTGGCCGTCGATGACGAGCCGGCGAACCGGCGGGTGTTCGAGCAGATCTTCGAAGCCTGCGGGGCCGAGGCGACGACGGCAACTTGCGGGGCCGAGGCGCTGTCGATCCTGAAGGCGCGCGCCATCGACCTGTTGCTGGTCGACCTTCACATGCCCGGTATGAGCGGGCTGGAGCTGATACGCCTTCTGCGGACCTCCAGCTTCCCGAGCTGCGAGGCCCCCGCGATCGCGGTCACCGCGGACGTCTACAGCTACCGCAGGGCCGACTATCTGAGGCTGGGCTTCGACGACTTCCTGCCCAAGCCGGTGCCGGTGGCCTCGTTGATCGAGACCGCCCGCCGTCTCGTCACCACGCCGCACCTCGTGGCCGAGGGCCCGGCCCGGGTCTGGACCTTCGGGGCGCCTCGCGCCGTCTGAGGCCTGCGGGCGTCCGCTCAGATTGGGCGCCGCCGAGGGCCGAGCACAGGAATGTTACGTCTCGGGAATCTCTGGAAAATCTCCGACTCGCTTACACTGGCGGCGGGCGGAAGCGACCCGAAACTTCACAAGAACCCGAGCGACGAAAGTCCCAGATTTCCCATGAGCGATCAGCCCTGGATCAGAAGCTATGCACTGCTTCCCCGCCGCCTGTCGGACGGCGGCTGGATCTGGCTGGCCCCCTACGAATGGCAGTGGCGGGTGCCTGCGGGCGACGCGCCGCGCGCCGTCCGCAAGCCGGTGGTGGTCAGCCGCCGGGTGCAGCGCCGGGCAGGCGCGGGCGAACAGGCCCTGAGCGCCTCCTGACAAAGGCGAAGGCCGCGACGGGCGTCCCGCCGCGGCCTCCATCAACCGTTCCGCCAGCTAGCGGTAGTCGGCTAGGCCGCCGCCGCGTCGGCGCCGGCCGGGGCGGTCGCCTCCAGGGCCCGGACGATGCCGTCATAGAGCTTGGCGATCTCGAGGGGCTTGGAGATGTGCCCGTCCATGCCGGCCGCCAGATACTCTTCCACCTGATGCGACAGGGCGTTGGCGGTCAGCGCGACGATCGGGGTGCGCGGGCGGCGGCGTTTGCGCTCGGCCTTGCGGATCGCCTTGGCCGCCTCGATGCCGTCCATCACAGGCATCTGGATGTCCATCAGGATCAGGTCGTAGACGCCCGTGCGCCAGGCCTCTACCGCGGTCGCCCCGTCGGGAACGATCTCCACGTCGATGCCGAGCGCGGCCATCACCGCCGACAGCACCTGCTGGTTGGTCGGATTGTCCTCGGCGGCGAGGATGCGCAGCATGACGTCCGGTTCGGCGTCCTGGACCGGGGCCTCTGGCTCGGCGACGGGCGTCTCGCCGCGCGGCAGCGGCAGGGTGACGGCGAACGTCGAGCCCTTGCCCGGCGCGCTCTCCACCTCGATCCGGCCGCCCATCATCTGGGTCAGCTCGCGGCAGATGGCCAGGCCGAGCCCCGTGCCGCCGTAGGCGCGGGTCGCGGAGTTGTCGGCCTGGACGAACTTCTCGAACAGTTTCGGCAGCTTGTCGGCCGGGATGCCGATGCCGGTGTCGGCCACCGTGATCGCCAGCGCGCCCTCCGAGTCCAGGT
>JAQVDF010000237.1 GCA_028698405.1 Phenylobacterium sp.
CGTAGGGCGCGGCGACGATCACGAACCCGGCGTGCATCGGCACGAGTTGGGCCTGGTAGCGCACCGGGACGTTGGAGGGATCGTCCAGGCCGGTCCGCCCGAGCGCCGCCATCGCCGCCGCGCCCAGCGAGTAGAGGATCAGCCGGCTCGCCAGCCGCTCGCCGCGCGAGGCGGCCGGTCCGCCGCGGAACAGCACGACGAAGGCGCCGGCCAACGCGATGACGAGGCCCAGCATCCAGCCGAACTCCGGGGCGACGCGGCCCCAGGGCAGGGCGAGGAAGCTGAGGGCGAGTTGCGCCGCCGCGGCGAAGTCGCCGAAAGACCACTCCAGCGGGCTCTTGGCGCCGCCGGTGCTGGTCTGTCCGCTCGCGTAGAGGGCTACGTAGGCGAGGCCCGCCAGCGTGCAGAGCGCCAGCCACCGGCGGTCCTGGCCGCCACGTAGCGCGCCGTAGATCAGCACCGGCCAGACCGCCAGGCCCACGCCGTTGCCGAGCGGAGCGAGGGCCGCGAACAGCAGCGCCAGAAGGTGGCGCATTTCGAGCCCCCGGCCGACGCGCTCCGGCTCGGAAAGGGCCAGCGCCACCACCACGAAGAACAGGGTGTGCACGTATTGGGCGTTGATGTGGATGGTGGCGTCCGGGATCACGGCGCCCAGCAGGGCGAACATCGCCGCCAGCGCGCCGGCTGGAAGGGCCAACGGCGCCGGCGCGGCTCTGGCTGCCTCGCGCCCCAGCACCGTGGCGACCCCGGCCAGCGCCGCCAGCGTCACGCCCACGATCAGCAGGTTGTCTCCGCCGAAGAAGCGGGCGTCGAGGTCCATCAGCCCGAAGGTGGTGACCAGCCGGTGGAAGTTGTGTGGAATCAGCAGGTACTGGTCGAGCGGCAGACCGTCCCGGTAGTTCAGGTAGCGGAACACCCAGTCGTACATGTCGGAGTAGGGCCGCAGCACGATGGTCAGCCAGGCGATGTAGCCGCTGAGCAGCAGGTAGGCCCCAAGCGCCGCCCGGATCGCCCATCGCATCGCGGGACGCATCGGGACCGATGACGCCAGGCCGGACGCGGACGTAACGGACCCCTTCTCCACCGGCGGCTCCCGAAACCTGCTGCCCCGAACTTGCTGCTTGTGCGAACCGCCCGATGATGGGAGGGCGGCGTCAGGGGCGGCAGACCGCCCGCGAGGCAGAGGTTGTTGCATGGATTCTGCGGAAGGGGGAGCAGTCGACCGGCCCGTGGCGAGCCCGCGCATGCGCACGCGGCGCGGGGCGACCCTGTCCGTGATCATCCCGATGCACAACGAGGAGGCCGTGCTCGACGTCCTGTTCGCGCGCCTGGACGAGGTGCTGCCGAAGGACGTCTCGGTCGAGATCGTCTGCGTCGACGACGGCAGCCGCGACGGCACTGCCGCGGCCCTCGCCGCCCGGGCGGCGGTCGACCCCAGGCTGCGGATCCTGCTGCTGGCCCGCAACTTCGGCCAGGAGGCGGCGCTGACCGCCGGTCTCGAGGCGGCTAGCGGCGACATGCTGGTGCTCATCGACGCCGACCTGCAGGACCCGCCCGAGCTGATCGGCGAGTTCATCGAGCTGTGGGAGCAGGGGTACGACGTGGTCTACGGCATCCGCGCCGACCGCAGCCGCGACGGCTTCTTCAAGCGCTCCACGGCGGGGATGTTCTACCGGGTGTTCAACGCCCTCTCCGACGTGCCGATTCCCGCCGACACCGGCTCGTTCCGCCTCGTGGACCGTAAGGTGGTGGAGGCGCTGAAGGACCTGCCCGAGCGGACCCGGTTCCTGCGCGGCCTTTTCACCTGGGTCGGCTTCCGCCAAGTGGGCGTCCCCTACGTGCGGCCCGAGCGGGCGGCAGGTTCGACCTCCTACGGCCTGGCGCGCATGTGGCGGCTGGCGGTGGACGGGCTGACCTCCTTCACAACCGCGCCCCTGCGGATCTGGACGGCGGTCGGCCTGGCGCTGGGCGGGCTTGCGCTGCTCTACGCCGCCTACACGGTGGTGAAGGTGCTGGTGCACGGGCGCGAGGCGCCGGGCTGGGCCTCGCTGATGGTGGTCATGCTGTTCGGCTTCGCCGTGCAGATGATCGCCTTCGGGGTGCTCGGCGAGTACGTCGGGCGGCTTTATCAGGAGGTGAAGGGCCGGCCGATCTACCTGGTCCGCGAGAAGATCGGATTCGACCGTTGAGCCGGCCGATCGAATCCCTCGTGCGCCTCGTCCGGCAGGGGGCGGTGTTCGGCGTGGTCGGCGTCGCGGCGACCCTGACCCACGTGCTGATCGCGCTCGCCCTCGAGGGCTGGGCGGACCTCGAGCCGCTGGTCGCCAACCTGATCGGCTACTGCAGCGGGATCGGCGTCTCCTACCTCGGCCATGCCCGGCTGACCTTCGGTGCGCCCTCGCGCGATGCGGCGCAGTTCGCCCGGTTCCTGGCCGTGACCCTGTTCGCCCTGGGCCTCAACCAGCTGATCGTGTGGATCTGCGTGCACCGGATCGGCTGGCCGTTCTGGGCGGCCCTGACAGCCGTGGTGCTGCTGGTGCCCGGCCCCACCTTCCTGCTCGCCAAGCTCTGGGCGTTCCGCAGGGCGCCCTAGCGGCCCTGCCTCCCGCCGCTTCGCGGGGGAGGCAGGGCCCAGAGCCTCCTCAGACCGGCTTGACCAGCACGATCTTCTTCTTGCCGGCGGCGAGCTTGACGACGCCGTCGACGAGGTCGGCCGAGGTTACCGGGCGGCTGGCGTCCGGCTCGGCCTTGTCGTTGACGCGCAGCCCGCCGCCCTGGGCGAGGCGCCGGGCCTCGGAGCGCGAGGACGCCAGCCCCGCGTCCGCCGCCAGCGTCGCCAGCGGGATGCCCGCCTCCAGCTCGGCGCGAGGCACCTCGATGGTCGGCAGGTCGGCCGATAGCGCGCCCTGCTCGAAGGCCTTCTCGGCCGCCTCGCGGGCGGTGCGAGCGGCCTCGGCCCCGTGCAGCAGGGTGGTGGCCTCGTCCGCCAGCCGCTTCTTGGCGTCGTTGATCTCGGCGCCCTGAAGCGTCTCCAGGCGGACGATCTCGTCGAGCTCGACGTCGGTGAACAGCCGCAGGAAGCGGCCGACGTCGGCGTCCTCGGTGTTCCGCCAGAACTGCCAGTAGTCGTAGGGGCTGCGCATGTCGGCGTTCAGCCAGACGGCCCCGCCCACCGTCTTACCCATCTTCTGGCCGGAGGCTGTGGAGAGCAGGGGGGTGGTCAGGCCGAAGGCCGGCTTGGCGTCCACCCGGCGGATCAGCTCGACCCCGTTGACGATGTTCCCCCACTGGTCCGAGCCGCCCATCTGCAGGATGCAGCCATAGCGGCGCTCCAGCTCCAGGAAGTCCACCGACTGCATCAGCATGTAATTGAACTCGAGGAAGGTCATCGGCTGCTCGCGCTCGAGCCGCAGCTTGACGCTCTCGAAGCTGAGCATCCGGTTGATGGTGAAGTGGACCCCGTACTCGCGCAGGAACTCGACGTAGCCGAGCTTCTCGAGCCAGTCGGCGTTGTTGACCATGATGGCTTCGGTGGGCCCGTCGCCGAACTTCAGGAACTTGGAGAAGGTCGACTTGATGCCGGCGATGTTGGCGGCGATCTGCTCGTCGGACAGCAGCGGGCGCGCCTCGTCCTTGAAGGTCGGATCGCCGACCTTGGTGGTGCCCCCGCCCATGACCACGATCGGCCGGTGGCCGGCCTGCTGCAGCCGGCGCAGCATCATGATCTGGATCAGGTGGCCCACGTGGAGGCTGGGGGCGGTGGCGTCGAAACCGATGTAGGCGGTGATCGGTCCGGCGGCGCAGGCTTCGTCGAGCTCGGCCGGATGGGTGATCTGGTGGATGTAGCCGCGCGCCTCCATGGTTCGCAGGAATGCGGACTTGAAGGGCTGGTCGGCCATGGTGGTGCTCTCGCGCGTGGAAAGCGCGGGCTCTAGCACGAGGTCGGCGGGACTATCGAGAGGCATGTCGGGTCTCCTGGCGGTTGAGCCGGCGACGCGCGTCCGAGGGTGAGGTGAAGATCGCGCCGCCGGCGGTTGGGTGGCGGCGCGTAGGATCGATCGCCCGCCTGCTCAGGGCAGGCGGTAATAGCGGCCGGTGCGGGTGGCGCGGGCGATCATGCCGTGCGGGTACGCGCCCGGCCGCAAAACGTCAAGTTGCGCCCTGTGGCGGCCGCGCCTATCCCGGACCCATGGCGTCACTGCTCTTCGACCTTGACGGGACGATCGCCGACTCCGCGCCGGGCATCCTCTCCTGCCTGCGCGCCACGCTGGCCGAGTTCGGCGCCGAGCCGGAGCCCGATGCGGACCTGTCCTGGGTGATCGGCCCGCCGCTGCACGCCATCGCCGA
>JAQVDF010000238.1 GCA_028698405.1 Phenylobacterium sp.
AGATGCCGCGCAAACGCCCATCGGGGCCGGGCTCGAAGGCGACGGTGGCCGGCCCGTCCTCGCTGACCAGGATGGCGCCCGGGTAGCCGTTGACCCGCGCCGGGCGGATCTCCAGCGACTCCCAGGACTCCGGCTCGCGCCAGGCCAAACCCTGCAGCAGGCGCAGGATGTCCTCGCGCCCGATCAGCGGCCGCAGCGCCGCCTTCCGCTTGCCGCCACCGTCGCTGATCATCACCGCGTCCTCGGCCAGGAGCGCATTGAGCGCGGCGAAGTCGCCTTTGACCGCGGCCGCCATGAAGGCCATCGCCAGCCGGCTGACCTCCTCCTCGCTGACCGAAAAGCGCGGCCGGGCGGCCCTGACGTGTATGCGGGCGCGGCTGGCGAGCTGGCGCACCGCCGCCTCGCTGCGGCCGAGCGTCTCGGCGACCGCGGCATAGTCCTCGTCGAACACGTCGTGCAGCAGGAAGACCGCCCGCTCCAGCGGCGTAAGCCGCTCGAGCGCCAGGAGGAAGGCCACCGAGACGTCCTCGGCCCGCTCCACCGGATCGACCGCCGGCTCCTCGATCAGCGGTTCGGGCAGCCAGGGGCCCTTGTAGGCCCGCCGGCGGGCCTTGGCGGCCCGCAGGCGGTCAACGCACAGGCGGCTGGTGACCCGCACCAGCCAGGCCTCGGGGTCGGCGACATCGTCGCCCGCGCCCTGCCAGCGCAGCCAGGCGTCCTGCACCGCATCCTCCGCTTCGGCGACGGAGCCCAACATCCGGTAGGCCAGCCGCGTCAGCCGCGGGCGGTGCGCCTCGAAGGCCTCCGTCCGGTCCATCGGCGCACCCTACGCCGCCAGAGCCGGGACGTGCACCACCGGCGCGGGCTCGCCAGCCACCACGACCCGCGAGCAGGCCTTGCCGTAGCCCAGGGCGTACTTGAGCGTCGGGTAGAGCCGCGCGGTCGTCAGCGCCATGCCGATGGCCACCAGCGCCGCCTCGCCCCAGCGGCGGACGATCTCGCCGCGCAGCGGGTCGGCCGTCTCCATGTCGCGGGCCAGGCTCGCCCTGGCGAAGCGCCAGGCGAGCGCGGCGGTCTCGCCCATCCCGGCCTCGTCGCCGGCCAGGATGGCGCGCAGCACCGCGGGATCGACGCCGCTCGCGGCGGCCATGTCGACGCTGATCTGGACGCAGGGTCCGCAGTCCTCGGCCAGGACGCCGACGATGCCGGCCGCCGCCAGCGCCTCCTTCGGCGCGGCCCGCCGGTCGGGCATGCCGGTGGCGATGACGAAACGCAGCAGGCTCCGGGGGCTGTGCTTCAGCACGTGGCGCATGTAGCTCGCGTCGTAGCCCCAGGTCTTCTCCAGCTTGTCGATCCCAGCCTTCAGGAAGGTTCTCAACATCAGGCTCGCGCCTCCTTTGCATGAACGACGGCGATCAGGAGAGCGAGGGCGGCGGGGAGGAAGACGCCGGCGAGGTCGCGGGCGATCATCTGGAGCGGCTCGGTCCCGCAGGCGGCGTCGTAGACGTGCACCGCCGCATGCAGCGAAAGGAATGCCGCGCCCGCGACCAGCGCCGGCCAGCCCTGGCGCTGCCGCCAGGCGAACCAGGCCAGGCCCGCCGCGGTCACCAGGTAGGCCGCGCCGATGTCGCGGACGAAGTGGGGGTTGTAGGGCCCCGTCTCGACCACCCCGTCCACCGCGCCGTACCACCAGAAGCCGGCGAACAGCATGACGAGCCCGTTGGCTCCCAACACCGCCGCCAGCACGCCGCAAATCCACCGGCTCATGCCGCCCTCGTCTCCTGATCTCGCGCCAAGGACGGAGGCGGCGGGGGATCTGTGACATGGGCGCGCGCTCAATCCGGCGGGACGAGGGGATAGGGATCGAGATGGGACCGTGGCGCCCGATCGTTCGCAAGGTGACAGCCAGGCCGTCGGCCGACCAGTCACCGCGCTGCGCCGGTGACTGGTTGACGGAGCGCTACCTGTCACCTTCGCCGCATGCGAGCCCCCTACCCCACCTCGTCGAGCCAGGCGGGCAGCTCGGAGAGACTGGCGAGCTGGGCGAAGCGGAGGTGGCCTTCGGGGACGTCGGCCTGCTCGTGGGTCCAGACGAGGGGATAGGGGACGTAGGCGGCCCAGGCGCCGGCCTCGAGCGCCGGCAGGACGTCGGAGCGGACCGAGTTGCCGCACATCACCGCTTCCGCAGGTCCCGTGCCGTGGCGGGCGAACACCCGGGCGTAGGTCGAGGCGTCCTTCTCGGAGACGATCTCCACCGCCGCGAACAGGTCGCCGAGGCCCGAGGCGGCCAGCTTCTGCTCCTGGTGCAGCAGATCGCCCTTGGTGATCAGCACCAGCCGGTAGCGTTCGGACAGCCTGGCCAGCGCCTGGTCGACGCCGGGCAGCGGCTCCACCGGCTCGGTCAGCATCTCGCGCCCGGAGGCGAGGATTTCGCGCACGACGCGGGGCGGCGCCTCGCCGCCGGTCAGCTCCATGGCGGTCTCGATCATCGACAGGGTGAAGCCCTTCACCCCGTAGCCGTAGAGCCGGAGGTTGCGCTTCTCGACCTCGGCCAGCCGCTGGGCCAGCGTCTCCGGCTCGGCGACGTCGGCCAACAGGTCGAAGAACCGCTGCTGGGTCAGCCGGAACAGCGTCTCGTTGTGCCAGAGCGTGTCGTCGGCATCGAGCCCGACGGTGGTGATCACTCGCCGAAGCCCTCTCCGGGAACGAGGGGAGCCAGCCGGATCAGCCGGGAATCGGCGACCGCGGCGGTGCGGTGCTTGACGTATTCGCGATATTCGGGGTCGCGGACCATGTCGATGAAGGCCTGGGCGGTGGGGTATTCGACGATGAAGGCCAGGTGCCATTCCTCGCTGCGCGGCCCGGTGACCGTCACCTGCGGCCGGCCGGCCCAGATCTGACGCCCGCCAAGGCGCTTGAGGATCGGCGCGGTGCGCCCGTAGGCGCGGTAGGCGTCGAGCCCGGTCCAGCCCTTCTCACTGTCCGGATGATCCGGCGGATAGGCGGCGAAGTCCCGCAGCCGGACCAGGTTCAGCATCTGGGTGGGCTGGTCGCGGGGCAGGCTCTTGAAGATCTCCCACGCCTGACGATCGGGATCGATGTGCGCGGCGGCGTTCATGGCAACCCTCCAGGATCGGCTGCGACAAACTAATGCGCACGGCCGCGCCGGTCACCGCATTGACGCCCCCTTTGAACCTCACTACCTACCCGGCGGTTTGGCTGGCGGGCGGGTTTCATCCCGGCCCGCCTTTTTGTAACCATCCTCGAAACTGGAGCCTGCGCCGATGACCGATCTGCTGCCCGGAGTGACCGGCGTTCTGGTGCTGGCCGACGGGACCGTCCTGCAGGGCGTGGGCGTGGGCGCGGTCGGCGAGGCGGTCGGCGAGGTGTGCTTCAACACCGCGATGACCGGCTACCAGGAGATCCTGACGGATCCCTCCTACATGGCCCAGATCGTCGCCTTCACCTTCCCGCATGTGGGTAACGTCGGGACCAACGTCGAGGACATCGAGCAGATCTCCGGCTCGGCCGAGACGGCGGCCCGCGGCGCGGTGTTCCGCGACATCCCCACCGCCCCGGCCAACTGGCGGGCCGACGCCGACCTCGCGACCTGGATGAGCCGGCGGGGCGTGGTGGGGCTGGCCGGGGTGGACACCCGGGCGCTGACCAAGCGCATCCGCGAGCGGGGCATGCCGCATGCGGTGATCGCCCACAATCCGGAGGGCCGCTTCGACATCGCGGCGCTGGTCGAGAAGGCCCGCGCGTGGAGCGGCATCGTCGGCCTGGACCTGGCCAAGGACGCCAGCTGCCTGCAGCCGTTCACCTATGAGGAGGGCCTGTGGGCCTGGCCGCGCGGCTACACCAAGCTCGACCAGCCGCGCTACGAGGTGGTGGTTCTGGACTACGGGGTGAAGCGCAACATCCTGCGGGCCCTGACCTCGGTCGGCGCGCGCGCCACCGTGGTGCCGGCCACCACCACCGCCGAGGAGGTGCTGGCCCGTAAGCCGGACGGGGTGCTGCTGTCCAACGGCCCGGGCGACCCGGCGGCGACCGGCGCCTACGCCGTTCCCGAGATCCGCAAACTGGTGGAGAGCGGCACGCCGGTGTTCGGCATCTGCCTCGGCCACCAGATGCTGTCGCTGGCGCTGGGCGCCAGGACGGTGAAGATGGACCAGGGCCACCACGGCGCGAACCATCCCGTGAAGGATCTCACCACCGGCAAGGTGGTGATCGTCTCCATGAACCACGGCTTCACCGTGGACCGCGACACCCTGCCCGCCCCGGTCGTCGAGACCCACGTCTCGCTGTTCGACGGCACCAACGCCGGCATCG
>JAQVDF010000239.1 GCA_028698405.1 Phenylobacterium sp.
CGAGACCAGGATCAGCGGAAGGCACGCGCGTAGCCCCATGGCAAGGCACTGGCCGAAATCGGCCCGGCTCCCGTTGAGGTCGCGCACCGTCCCGTAGATCAGCGCCGCCTGCAGGATCGCCGCGGCGGCCAGGTAGGCGAGCACGCCGAGGCCGATCGCACCCAGCCCCGGCAGGATGAAGCGGTTGTCCATCAGTCCGGCCACGCCGCCGCCCACGATGGCGAACGGGATGGAGACCAGCAGCAGGGCGAGGCCCGCGAACGGCGCGAAGTTGCGGCCCAGCACCCCGAAGGTCCCGCTGACCACCCTGCCGATATCGAGCCTGGGCGGCTCTGCGGCCGTCGCCGTCATCCAATCCCCCCGACGCGGAAGGAAACCACGCCGACGCCGGGCTGTCGACGCGAAGGGACACGGGGTTGATCCGCCGCCGGCCCTGGGGCACGCAAAGGCCCGGCGGAGGGTACATGTCCGACAATCTCTACGAGCTGCTGTCCGGCCGGTTTCCGGCCGATCCCCAGGCGCCCTGCTTCATCCTGAGGGACGGAACCTCGATCGGTTACGGCGCGCTGGCCGACGGAGCGGCGCGCGCGGCCGCGCTGATGGCGCGGCGCGGGGTGAAGCCCGGCGACAGGGTGGTGCTGAAGGCCGAGAAGAGCCCGCAGTCGGTGATGGCCTATCTGGCGACCCTGATGGCCGGAGCGGTGTTCGTGCCGCTCAACACCGCCTACACGGCCGCCGAGACCGAATACTTCCTGGCCGACGCCGAGCCGGCGCTGGTGCTGACCGACCCGGTGGTTTTCCTCGCCGAGGCGGCCGGCGTCGGGCCGCTGGCCGCGCCGGTCCCGCGGGCGGCGGACGATCTCGCCTCGATCATCTACACCAGCGGCACCACCGGCCGCTCCAAGGGCGCGATGCTCAGCCACGGCAACCTCGCGGCCAACGCGCTGGCGCTGCACGCCGCCTGGGGCTTTTCGTCCGACGACGTGCTGCTGCACGCCCTGCCGATCTTCCACGTCCACGGCCTGTTCGTGGCCATGCACTGCGCCTTCCTCAGCGGCGCGCCGATGGTCTGGCTGGACAAGTTCGAAGACGCGGCGGTGATCGAGGCGCTGCCGCGGGCCACGGTGATGATGGGGGTGCCGACCTTCTACACACGCCTGCTGGCCAACCCGGCCTTCACCCGCGAGACGGCGAGCCACATGCGGCTGTTCATCTCCGGCTCGGCGCCGCTGCTGGAATCCACCTTCGCCGAGTTCGAGGCCCGCACCGGCCATCGCATCCTCGAGCGCTACGGCATGAGCGAGGCGGTGATCATCACCACCAACCCGCTGGAGGGCGAACGCGTGCCGGGCAGTGTCGGCTTCCCGCTGCCGGGGGTGGAGCTGCGCGTCGCCGGCGGCGAGACCGGCGTCATCCAGATCCGCGGTCCGTCGGTCTTCTCCGGCTACTGGCGGATGCCCGAGAAGACCGCCGAGGAGTTCACCAAGGACGGCTTCTTCATCACCGGCGACGTCGGTCGCCGGGACCCGGACGGGCGCGTCTGGATTTCCGGCCGGGCCAAGGACCTGGTCATCTCCGGCGGCTTCAACGTCTATCCCAAGGAGGTGGAGATGGTGCTCGACGAGCTGCCCGGCATCGTCGAGAGCGCGGTGATCGGCGCGCCGCACCCGGATTTCGGCGAGGGCGTGGTGGCGGTGGTCATCGGCCAGGGCGAGGAGGGCGCGGTGATCGCCAGCGCGCGCGAGAAGCTGGCCGCCTTCAAGGCGCCCAAGCGCGTGTTCTTCGTGGACGAGCTGCCGCGCAACACCATGGGCAAGGTGCAGAAGAACCTGCTGCGCGAGCGCTACGCCGACGCTTTCTCCTGATCCTCGGCCGACGATAGCAGTCGGACGATCTCCGTCAGGAGCTGGGCCGGCGAGAAGGGCTTGGGCACCAGCCCGTCCATCTTCGCCTCCGCGTAGCGTTCGCGGTGGTGGGCCATGACGTCCGCGGTCATGGCGATGACCGGCAGCGCACCGGCCTCGCCCGGCAGGGCGCGGATGCGGCGGGTGGCCTCCAGCCCGTCCATGCCCGGCATGTTGACGTCCATCAGCACCAGGTCGAAGCCGCCGACCTCGAGCAGGGCGATGGCCGCCTCGCCCCCGTCGGTGGCGGCCGCCTCCGAGCCCATGGCTTCAAGGGTCTTGCAGGCGACCAGCCGGTTCACCGCATTGTCGTCGACGACCAGGATGCGCAGGCCGGCGAGCGGGGCGCTTTGCGCCACGGCCTCGCTATCGGTCTGCGGCGCCTCGGCCGGCTCGGCCGGGATCTCGAACCAGAAGGTGGAGCCCTCGCCCACCTGGCTGGTGAAGCCCATGTCCCCGCCCATCAGCCTGACCAGCATGCGAGAGATGGCCAGACCCAGGCCGGTTCCGCCGTAGCGGCGGCTGGTGGCGCCCGCCTCGGCCTGGCTGAAGCGGTCGAACAGGGTCGCGTGGGCGCTCTCGGGGATGCCGATGCCGGTGTCCTCGACCTCGCAGCGCAGCCGGCGGGCCTCGCCGTCGCCGACCAGCCCGAGCCGCAGTTCGACCCGGCCGACCTCGGTGAACTTCACCGCGTTGCCCAACAGGTTGAACAGGCACTGGCGCAGCCGCACAGGGTCGACCGACAGCCAGCCGATGTCCGGCGCGATCGACGCCTGAAGGTCGAGCGCCTTCTCTTGCGCCTGCGGACGGATCAGGCTGACCACGCTGCGCGCGATTTGCGCCGGGTCGGCGGGCGCGGGCGCGATCTCCAGCTTGCCGGCCTCGATCTTGGAGAAGTCGAGCACGTCGTTGATCAGCTGGCCGAGCATGTCGCTGCAGGCCAGCGCCTCGGCCAGCAGCTCGCGCCCGCTCTCGGTGAGCGGCTCGCGGGCCAGCAGGTTGAGCACGCCGACGATGCCGTTCATCGGCGTGCGGATCTCGTGGCTGACCGAGGCCAGGAAGGCCGACTTGGCGGCGGTCGCCTCCTCGGCGACCCGGCGCGCCTCGGCCAGGGCGATGGCCTGGCGCTTCTGCTCGTCGATGTCGATCAGCAGGCAGACGGCCCGGCGGGGCGAGACCCCGCGGTCGTCCAGCTCCAGATAGAGGCGCATCCAGCGTTCGCCGCCGGGCGCCGGCACCCGCAGGTCCAGGGGCTCGGTCGTCTCGCCCTCGAGGGCCCGGCCACCCATCTCCTCGACGGCGGCCCGGTCCTCGGGGTGGAACAGCTTCAGAGGATCGTCGCTCGCCGCGGCCAGCAGGTCCGCATCGAGCAGCGCGGCCAGTTCGGGCGTCACGAAGAAGCGGTGGGCGGCGTAGTCGTACTCGAACACCGCGGCGCGGGCGCCCTTCAGCGCCAGGGTCAGCCGCTGGGCGGCGGTGCGCGCCTCGTCCCTTGCCCGGGCCTGAGGCGTGATGTCCTGCGACAGGCCGTACATCTCGAAGCGGCCGGACGGCAGCCGTCGGCCGGAGCGATAGCGATGGGGTGGACGCCCCCTGACGGCATCGAAGTGCCAGAGTGGAGGTGTTGAGCACCACTACGAAGGAGGCGTCCGTGGGCGAGGTTACTACGATCGGGCTGGATCTGGCGAAGAGCGTGTTTCAGGCGCATGGCGCGGATGCGTCAGGCGCGGTGGCTTTCCGGAAGAAGCTTCGGCGAGACCAGGTGCTGGCGTTCTTCTCGGCTCAGCCGCGATGCGTCGTGGCCATGGAGGCCTGCGCCAGCGCCCACTACTGGGCCCGCGAGATCGCAACGCTGGGCATGAGACCCGGCTGATCCCGCCAGCGTATGTGAAGCCGTTCGTGAAGCGGCAGAAGAACGACATGGCCGATGCCGAGGCGATCTGCGAGGCGGCGCAGCGCCCGACGATGCGGTTCGTCGGCGCCAAGAGCGCCAAGGCGCAGGGCGCGGCCGTGGTCTTCCGCACGCGGGATCTGCTCGTCCGTCAGCGCACCCAGCTGATCAATGCCCTGCGCGGCCACCTGGGCGAGTTCGGTTTCGTCGTGCGGCAAGGCACGGGTCACGTCGCCAAGCTGATCGACCTGGTGGCGGATCCCGGCTCCGATCTGCCGGCCGAGGCGCGCCCCGTGCTGGCGGTGATCGCTGAGAGCCTACAGTCGGTGCAGGCCAAGATCGCCGTGCTCGATCGGGAGATCGCCGCGCGGGCCAAGGCCGATCCCCTCGCCAAGCGCCTGATGACGATCCCGGGCGTCGGTCCCGTTGTGGCCACCGCCCTTGTGGCGCTCGCCCCGCCGCCGTCGACCTTCCGGCGCGGCCGCGACTTCGCCGCCTGGCTCGGGCTCACACCCAAAC
>JAQVDF010000002.1 GCA_028698405.1 Phenylobacterium sp.
AGCCGACGATCTTCTTCACCTCGGCGAGCACCGGCGCGGCCTCGTCGCGGGCCCGCTCGGCGCCGGCGGCGAAAATACGGTCGATCTCGGCGGGATCGGCCAGGTAGCGGCGCATCTTCTCGGACACCGGCCCCAGCACCGTGACGGCGAGCTCGGCCAGCTTCGGCTTGAAGATCCCGAAGCCCTGGCCCGCATACTCGGCCAGCACCTGCTCGGCGGTCTGTCCGGACAGCGCCGCATAGATGCCGACCAGGTTCTGCGCCTCCGGCCGGCCCTCCAGCGCCTCGACGTTGTCGGGCAGCGGGTCGGGGTCGGTGCGCGCCTTGCGGATCTTCTGGGAGATGGCGTCGGCGTCGTCGGTCAGGTTCAGCCGCGAATAGTCGGAAGGGTCCGACTTGCTCATCTTCGCCTTGCCGTCGCGCAGCGACATGACCCGGGCGCCGGGACCCTGGATCACCGGCTCCGGCAGCGGGAAGAAGCCCGGCACGCCGTAGTCGTGGTTGAACTTGCCGGCGATATCGCGGGTCAGCTCGAGGTGCTGCTTCTGGTCCTCGCCGACCGGAACGTGGGTCGCCTTGTAGAGCAGGATGTCGGCGGCCTGCAGCACCGGATAGGTGTAGAGGCCGACGCTCTCGCGCTCCTTGTGCTTGCCCGCCTTCTCCTTGAATTGGGTCATCCGGTCCAGCCAGCCGAGGCGGGCGACGCAGTTGAAGATCCAGGCGAGCTCGGCGTGGGCCGGCACGGCCGACTGCGGGAAGATGGTGGCGACGTTGGGATCGAGCCCCGCCGAGAGGTAGGCGGCGGCGATCTCGCGGGTCTGGGCGGCCAGCTTGGCGGGGTCCTGCCAGACGGTGATCGAGTGCAGGTCGGCGACGAAGATGAAGGTCTCCATCTCGTGCTGCAGCCGGGCGAACTTCACCAGCGCGCCGAGATAGTTGCCCAGGTGCAGGGCGCCGGACGACTGCACGCCGGAAATCACGCGCGTCTTGCCCGCGTAAGGGGCGGGAGCTTGGTCGGTCATGGGATCGGACTTCGTTTCGAAGAGTCAGCTACGGGCGCGCGGACGCGCAGGCTCGGGGAGGCGGCTTAGCCGCGGCGCCATCGCCAAGTATCGACCGTACGAGCCATGCCCATGCTCCTAGGCGCTCCCCGCGGTCAGGACAAGTCCGCAGACGGCGCCGCGGCGGCCTCGCCCTTGCGCCGGCGGAAGGCGGTGCGGATCTCGGCCGGCGTCACCCCGCCGAGCGCCAGCAGCAGCCCCCCGTAGAGCAGGGCGCCCACACCGCAGACCGCGACCAGCGACAACTCTTTGGCGCCGTGCGCCAACACCGCGTCCAGGGGCGCTTCCCAGACCGGCCGGAAGTGCGAGGCGGCGGCCAGCGCCACGCCCATGATCGCGCTGGCGGCGCAGATGCGGGCCATCTTCGACATCGCCCGCCTGGTCGGCCGGTAGACGTCTCGCCGCCACAGCGCCCAGGCCATCTGCGCGACGGTGATCCAGGCCGCCGTGCTGGTGGCCACCGCGACCCCGGCCAGGCCGATCAGCGGGAACAGCGAGACGCCTAGGGCAATGTTCACCGCCACCGAGATCAGGCTGAACTTCATCGGCGTCCTGGTGTCGTCGCGGGCGAAGAAGGCGGGCTGCAGGATGCGCAGCAGCACGAAGGCCGGCACGCCCCAGCCGAAGTGCAGCAAAAGGTTCGCAGCTCCGGCCGCGTCGGCGGCCAGGAACTCGCCGCGGGTGAACAGCCCGTCGATCAGGAAAAAGGGGATCGAGACCAGCGCCGCGGCGGCCGGCAGGCTGAGCGCCAGGGAGAACACCATGGCCAGGTCCATGGAGCCCTGCGCCTCGTCGTGGTCGTTGCGCTGCAGCGCCTGGGCGAGCCTGGGGAGCAGGGCGACGCCGATCGCCACGCCCACCAGACTGAGCGGCAGCTGGTAGAGCCGGGCGGCGACCTCGTTCCAGGTCCGCCCGCCGGCCACCTGCGAGGCCAGTATGCCGGTGATGAAGATGTTCACCTGGGTCGCGCTCTGCGACAGCGCGTTGGGCCCGCCGATGCGGATCAGCTGCTTCATCTCCGGCGTCAGGCGCGGCCGCACGAGCCGGATGCGGGCGCCCGTCTTGCGCGCGAACCACCAGACGATGGAGGCCTGCAGCAGGCCCGCGACCAGCACCGAGAACGAGGCCGCGTAGGCCGCCGCCACCGGCTCCTTCTGAGGCAGCACGGCGGCCAGATTGCAGATGTTCAGGATGGTCGGATAGAGCGCCGAGACCGCGAACCGCCCGCGCGCGTTCAGCACGCTGGCGAACAGCGAGGCGATCACGATGAACGGCAGGTACATCATCGTGATCTGGGTCAGCACCACCGCCAGCCGGAACTTCGCCGGCTCGTCCACGTAGCCCGGATTGATGGCGTACATCAGCCACGGCATCGCCAGCATGCAGACCACGGCGATGACGATGGCGGCGGCGGCGACCGAGGCCAGGGCGTCGGAGGCGAAACGGTCGGCATCGGCCTCGCTGTCGGTCAGCCGGCGCGAGTAGCTGGGCACGAACGCCGCAGTGAACGCCCCTTCGGCGAGGATCCGCCGGAACAGGTTTGGAAAGGCGTTGGCGGTGTAGAAGGCATCGGCCGCGATGGTCTGGCTGGCGCCCAGCACGGCGGTGATCACCGCGTCGCGGGCAAACCCCAGCACCCGGCTGACCATCGTCCCGCCGGCGAAGATGATCGACTGGAGCATCATGCCGCCGCGGCGGACAGGGCTCTGGCGGGCGGGGGCGTCAGTCACGGGCCGAATGTCTGCGCTGAGCCGCTTCACCCGGTCAAGCGCGGGCGCACCTTGTCGCAGGGTGACAGGTAGCGCTGCGCGCAACCAGTCACCGGCAGCTCTTCGGTGACTGGTTGGCCGAAGGCCTACCTGTCACCCCTCCCCCACTACCGCGCGACGCTGGCGCGGGCCTTCTGGAGGTTGGGACGGGGCTTGGCGGGCGCGGCCTCGCCTTCCTGCAGGGCGGTGAGGAGGCGGGCTTTCAGGGCGGTCATCCGGCGGGGGTCGCGCAGCTTCTCGCCGAGGGCGTCGGTGACGTAGAAGGCGTCCACCGCCCGCTCGCCGTAGCTGTCGATGTGGGCCGAGACGATGGTCAGGCCGGCGTCGGAGATGGTCCGCGCCAGGGCGCCCAGGAGGCCGGGCCGGTCGCGCCCGGAGGCCTCGACCACGGTGGCGGTCTCCGAGGCGTCGTTGTCCAGCATGACGGTGGGCGTGATGGCGAAGGCGGCGGCCCGGCCGTAGTCGGCGCGCCGCCGCGGCTCGGTGCGGATCGCCTCGCCCCTGGCGGCCGCCTCCAGCGCCTCGGCGAGGCGGGTGAGCGAGGCCGGATTGTCGGCGCCGTAGGGCTGGCCGGCGACGTCCTGCACGTAGAAGACGTCCAGGGCCTGGCCGAGCCGGGACGTGAACACCCGCGCGCCCAGCACGCTGGCCCCGGCGGCGGTGATGCAGGTGGCCAGGTCGGCGAACAGCCGCGCCCGGTCGCGGGCGGCGACCACCAGCTCGGCCGCGCCCTGGTCGGCGCGCACCTTGGCGGCGGCGGCGGCCCCCTTCTGCCGCTCGGCGCGGGCCGCGAGTTCGGCATGGACGCGCATGTCCTCGTCCGAGAAGCCGGCGAAGTAGGCGTCTTCCATCGCGCGGGCCCAGTCGGCCGCTTCGGGCGCGGCCTTGATCAGCCGTTCGCGGGCCGCGAGGGCGACCACCTCGTAGTGGCGACGCACGGAGCTGGCCTCGGCGCCGCGACCGCCGCGGAACACCGACTCGGTGGCGTTGTAGAGCTCGCGCAGCAGCTGGCCCTTCCAGCCGTTCCACACGCCCGGGCCCACGGCGCGGATGTCGGCCACGGTAAGCACCAGCAGGAGGCGCAGCCGCTCCGGGCTCTGCACGATCCTGGCGAAGTCGGTGACCGTACGCGGGTCGCTGACGTCCCGCTTCTGGGCGTAGTCGCTCATCACCAGGTGATGCTCGACCAGCCAGGCGACCAGCTCGACGCGGCGCCGGTCGAGGCCCAGCCGCTCGCAGGCGGTGCGGGCGGCCCTGGCGCCCGCCAGCTCCTGGCCGCCCTCCCCGCCCTTGCCGGTGTCGTGCAGCAGCATGGCCAGGAACAGGGCTTCCTTGTCGACGATCAGCGGCATGATCGCCGTCGACAGCGGGTGGTCGTCGGCGAACCGGCCGCCGGCGATGTCGTTGATCACGCCCACCGCCCGCAGGGTGTGCTCGTCCACCGTGTACGAGTGGTACATGTTGAACTGCATCTGCGCGACGATGCGCCCGAACTCGGGGACGAAGCGGCCGAGCACGTTGGCCTCGGTCATCATGGTCAGCGTGCGCTGCGGGTCGCGGCTGTGGGCCAGGATGTCGAGGAACACCCGCGCGGCGGCCGGGTCGCGGCGCACCTTCGAGCCGATCAGGCCGGAGAGGCGGGTGGCGGCGGTGAAGGCGTCCGGGTGCAGGTCGAGGTCGCGCTGGTCGGCCAGGCGGAACAGCCGCAACAGGTTGACCGGGTCGGACTCGAACGTCTGCGGCCCGTCGATGTTCAGTCGGCCGCCCTCTTCGTGGAAACCTTCGTCCAGCTTCTTGCGCTTGGGCCGCCCGCCCGGCAGCAGCCGCGAGAAGCCCTTGGGCTCGGACTTGACCCGCTCGGCCTCCAGCTTGGCGGCGAACACCCGGGTCAGGGCCCCGACCTCCTTGGCGATCAGGAAGTAGCGGCGCATGAACCGCTCCACCGCGGGGGCGTCACCGCGGTCTCCGTAGCCCATCCGCCTCGCCAGTTCCGGCTGCAGGTCGAAGGTCAACCGCTCCTCGGGCCGCCCGGTGGCGAAATGCAGATGGCAGCGCACCGCCCAGAGGAAGTCGAAGGCGCGGATGAAGGCGGTGATCTCGCGCCGCTCGAACATCTCGAGCTGCAGCACGCCCTCGACCCGCTCGGCCTCGGCCGGGTGCAGGTACTGGCCGATCCAGAACAGAGTGTTGAGGTCGCGCAGGCCCCCCTTCCCCTCCTTGACGTTGGGCTCGACCATGTAGCGCGAGGCGCCGGCCCGCGCGTGGCGGTCGTCTCGCTCCTTCAGCTTGGCGGCGACGAACTGGGCCCCGGTGCCCTTCACCACCTCGGCGCGGAACCGGCGCTTGAGCTCCTCGGCCAGCTTCTCGTCGCCGGTGAGCCGGCGGGCCTCCAGGATGGCCGTGCGGATAGTGTAGTCCTCGCGGGCCAGCTTGATGCACTCGTCGATGGTTCGCGAGGCGTGGCCGACTTTGAAGCCGAGGTCCCACAGGGCGTAGAGCATGTACTCGATCACCTGCTCCACGTGGGCCGTCTGCTTGTAGGGCCGCAGGAACAAGAGATCGATGTCGGAGAAGGGCGCGAGCGTGCCGCGCCCGTAGCCGCCCACCGCCATCAGCGCCAGCCGCTCGCCCTCCGTCGGGTTGCGGGCGCGGAACACGTGCACGGTGGTGAAGTCGTAGAGGGCGGTGATCACCTCGTCGGTGACGCCGGACAGGAGCCGGGCGGTCTCGATGCCGCCGGCCCCGGCCTCCAGCCGCTCCTTGGCGATCATCCGGCCGCGGAACAGGGCCGACTTCAGGATCTCCAGCGCCCTGCGCCGCTGCTCGGCCTCGTCGCCGATCGCCTCCAGCGCGGCGGCGGACAGCTGCGAGCGCAGCTTCACCCCGTCGACGACGTATTCGAGGCGGGTCGGGCGAAGGCGCGGGGGCATCGGGCGGCTTTCGGACGGGGACGCTGAGGAAGAGATATAGGCGAAGGCGGGCGGCGGCGTCAGTCGGGGCGGAATGGTAAACCCCGCGCGGATAGCCCGCGCCGGCTATCGCCCGGAAATCGCCACCAAAAGACCCCGGGCGTTAAGCGCGCTTAAGCCTGCCGCTTAACCAGCATCTCACCTCGCGTGGATATTTTGGGCGCAACTGCGAAGGTTGGACCTCCATGCCCAGGTTCGAACTCTATCGGAAGGCCGACGACGTCCGCCGCCAGCGCTCGGGCGCCAGCGGGGCGCGCATGTTCGCCGTCATGCTGCTGCTCTGGGCCGCCATCCTGCTGTGGGCCAGCCAGGTGGTGTTCGGGCTCTAGCGCAGCGACAGGCCCGCCCGGGCCAGCACCGCCTCCAGCGGCTCGGTCCCGTCCCAAAGCACCGCCGACCAGCCGGCTGCCCTGGCCCCCTCCACGTTGCGCGGCGAATCGTCGATCAGCACGAGGTCGGCGGCGCCGAAGCCGGTGCGCCGCTGCACCGCGGCCCAGAACTCCGGATCGGGCTTGGCGCAGCCGAGCTCGGCCGCGTAATGGATGGCGTCGAAGCGCTCCTTGAGGCCGAGCGCCTCCCACAGGTGGCGGGCGCGGTGATGTTCCTGAACCGTCGCCAAGTGCAGCGGAAAGCCCGCGGCGCGCCAGGCGGAAAGCTCGTCCAGCATGGCGTGATTCAGCCGGCCGTCCTTCTCGAACCAGTAGTCGACGAGCTCGCGGGCGCTGACCTGCGGAGCGATCTGCGCCAGCACCGGCTCCAGCCGCTCGAACAGGTCGGCGCGGCCGTGGACGATGTCGTGGAAGTGGGCCGCGAAGAACCGTTCCTGCAGCACCTGCGCCGGGATTCCCAGGTCGGCTTCGAGGTCGGCGTCCCAGCGGCGCCCGTCCGGGACCTGGACGACGACGCCGTCGACGTCGACCATCAGCGCCTTCACGCCAGCATCCCCTTCAGGCGGTAGAGGGTCTCCAGCGCCTCGCGCGGGCTCATCCCGTCGACGTCGAGGGCGGTCAGGCTTTCCTCGATCGGCGAGGGGCCGGTGCGCGCCTGGGGCTCGGCGACGGCGGCGAACAGCGGCAGGTCCTCCAGGTGGGCGGGCGCGCCGGCCTCGCGCTCCAGCCGCTCCAGCACCTGACGGGCGCGGGAGACGACAGGCGCGGGCACACCGGCCAGCTTGGCCACCTGCACGCCGTAGGAGCGGTCGGCGGGGCCGGGCCCGGCCTCGTGCAGGAAGATCAGCTCGCCATTCCACTCCTTGGCCTTGAGCGACAGGTTGGCGACGTGGGCCAGCCGGTCCTCCAGCACCGCCAGCTCGTGGTAGTGGGTGGCGAACAGCGCCCGGCAGCGGTTGGTCTCGTGCAGCGCCTCGGCGCAGGCCCAGGCGATGGCCAGGCCGTCGTAGGTGGCGGTGCCGCGGCCGATCTCGTCGAGGATCACCAGCGAGCGCGGGGTCGCCTGGGTCAGGATGGCGGCGGTCTCGACCATCTCCAGCATGAAGGTGGATCGGCCGCGCGCCAGATCGTCGCCCGCCCCCACCCGGCTGAACAGCCGGTCGACCACGCCCAGCCGCAGCTTCGCGGCCGGCACGAAGCAGCCGGCCTGGGCCAGCACCGCCAGGATCGCGTTCTGGCGCAGGAAGGTCGATTTGCCGGCCATGTTGGGGCCGGTGACAATGGCCAGCCGCGGCCCGCCCGCGCCGGTCCCGTCCAGGCGGCAATCGTTGGGCGTGAAGGCCTCGCCGGCCTTGCGCACCGCGGCCTCGACCACCGGGTGGCGGGCGGCCTGGGCCTCGAAGACGGCCGAGCGGTCGACCACCGGCCGGGTGGCGCCTACGTCCTCGGCCCATTCGGCGAGGCCCGCGGCGACGTCCAGCCGGGCGAACCCCTCGGCGGCGGCCTGAATCTGGGCCGCGACCGCGCAGGCGGCCTCGCGCCAGGCCTCGAAGGTCTCCAGCTCGATGGCCAGCGCCCGCTCGGCCGCCTGGGCGATGCGGGCGTCGAGCTCGGCCAGCTCGACGGTGGTGAAACGGACCTGGTTGGCCAGCGTCTGGCGGTGGATGAAGGTCGCGTTCAGCGGCGGCTTCATCAGCGGTTCGGCGGCTTTGGCGCTGGCCTCGACGAAATAGCCGAGCACGGCGTTGTGGCGTACCCGCAGGGAGACGCCGCTCTCGACCGCCAGCCGGGACTCCAGCGCCGCGACCACCTTGCGGGAATCGTCGCGCAGGGCGCGGGCCTGGTCGAGCTCTGGCCGCACGCCCTCGGCGACGAAGCCCCCGTCCCGGGCCAGGGTCGGCAGCTCCTCGCCCAACCCGGACTGCAGCAAGGCCTTCAGCTCGGCGAGTTCGGGCGCGCGGCCGGGATCGAGCGCCCCCAGCGCCGAGGCCACCTCGGCCGGCGGCGGGTTGAGCGCGTCCTGGTCCGCGGCGAACAGGGCGGCGGTCGCCTCGCCGGCGACCAGCCCGTCGCGCAGGCAGCCGAGGTCGCGCGGGCCGCCGCGGCCCAGCGCCAGCCGCGACAGGGCGCGGGCCATATCGCCCAGCCCCTTCAGCCGCTCGCGCAGCCGCTGGCGCAGCGGTCGGTGCTCGCAGAACCAGGCGACGGCGTCGAGCCGGGCGTCGATGGCCGCCGGATCGAGCAGCGGGCGGGCCAACCAGGCGGCCAGGAGCCGCGCCCCGGCGGCGGTCACCGTGCGGTCGATCGCTCCCAGCAGGCTGCCATCGCGCGAGCCGGCCAGGCTCTTCTCGATCTCCAGGCTGGCGCGGGTGGCGGGGTCGATGGCCATCACGTCGGCCGCGCCCGCCCGCCTGGGCGCCGTCAGGGCCGGCATGCGCCCGGCCTGGGTGGTTTCCAGATGAGCGGCGATCAGCCCCAGGGCGGCGACCTCGGCCCCGGTGAGCTGGCCGAAGCCGTCCAGGGTCTCGACCCCGTAGAGCCGCTTCAGCCGCGCCTCGGAAGCCGCCGGCTCGGCCAGCGCCGAGGGCAGCGGCTGGACGAAGCCGCCGCCGGCCTTCAGCGCAGAGCCCACCGTCTCGTCGGAGAACAGCCGGTCGGGGACCAGGATCTCCGAGGGGCCGAGGGCGGCCAGCGCCGAGGCCAGGCCGTCACGGCCCACGGCCAGGCACTCCACCTCGCCGGTGGAGATCTCGACGCTGGCCACCGCCGCCTGTCCGGCGCGCACCGCCACCGCAGCCAGCCGGTTGGCTCCGCGGGCGTCGAGCAGGCCGTCCTCGGTGAGGGTGCCGGGCGTGACGACGCGGACGATCTCGCGCCGGACCACCGCCTTGGAACCGCGCTTCCTGGCCTCGGCCGGGTCCTCCATCTGCTCGCAGACGGCGACCTTGAAGCCGGCCCGGATCAGCTTGGCGAGATAGGCCTCGGCGGCGTGAACCGGTACTCCGGCCATGGGGATCGGCTCGCCGCCGTGCTGGCCGCGCGAGGTCAGCGTGATGCCGAGCGCGGCGGCGGCCTTCTGGGCGTCCTCGAAGAACAGTTCGTAGAAGTCGCCCATGCGGAAGAACACCAGCGCGTCCGGCTGGCGCGCCTTGGCCTCGAAGAACTGGGCCATCACGGGGCTGGCCGCCGCGGCCTGGGCGAGGGCGGCGTCGGACTTCTGGCTGGCGGCGTTCATGGCCGGCGGAGGCTAGCGGGGCCCGCCGCCCCCGTCAGCCCCGCCCCGGCCGGCCGCGACGATCGGCGGGCAGTTGTCAACAGGTAAGCGCCCTGCGGGCCGGCGCCGAAAAACCGGGCAGCGGCGCCGTGAGCCTCCAGCAGCCCTTGAACGTTTTCCCGAACGCCCCAAGCTCTTCAGGGAAAGGCGGTTTGCAGCTTGTCCTACTTCATCGTCCCCGCCGGCCCTTCCGACGCCCGCGACATCGCCCGGGTCCACGTGGCCTCGTGGCGCGAGACCTACCCCGGCATGCTGCCGGCCAACTTCCTGGCGGCGATGAACGAGGATGTGCACGCCCGCCGCTGGCGCGTGACGCTGATGGAGCCCGGCCCGGACGACGTCGTGCTGCTGGCCGAAGGGCCGGGGGGCGTGGTCGGCTACTGTTCGGCGGGCCCGTCGCGCTTCCGCCGGCCGGGCGAGGCGGAGATCGCCACCCTCTACGTGCTGAAGAAGGCGCAGGGCGAGGGGCTGGGCCGCCGGCTGGTGCAGGACGCCGCCCGCGCGCTCGCCGCGCACAACGCCGACAGCTTGGTGATCTCGGTGCTGGAGGACAACCTGAAGGCCCGCGCCTTCTACGAGCACCTGGGCGGACAGGCCGAAGAACCGCGCGCCGACCGCGGCCCCGGCGGCCTGGTCTACGAGGTCGACTACCGCTGGCCGGACATCCGCGTCCTCGTCTGATCGGACGGTGGCGCCCGCCCCGCGGCGCTTGCTAGTCTACCGACAAACGACACGCCTCCGGGGAAGGGGACGCCATGGCCTCGCCGCTCGACGGCCTGAAGGTGCTCGACTGCACTCACGTCATCGCCGGGGCCTGGTGCTCGCTGCTGCTGGCGGACATGGGCGCGGACGTGATCAAGATCGAGCCGCTGGAGGGAGAGACCACCCGCGGCCACCCCAAGGCCCGGTTCAAGGCCTTCGACTACGTCAACCGCAACAAGCGCTCGCTGGCCGTGGACCTCTCCAAGCCCGAAGGCCAGGCGGTGATCCGCCGGCTGGCGCGCTCCGCCGACGTGTTCGTCGAGAACTACCGGCCGAGCGCGCTGGAGCGGATGGGCCTGGGTTACGCCCAGCTGTCGGCCGAGAACCCCCGGCTGGTCTACGCCTCGGTTTCCGGCTTCGGCCACACCGGGCCCTACCGCGACCGCGGCGGCTTCGACCTGATCGCCCAGGCGATGAGCGGCATCATGAGCTTCACCGGCGAGGTGGGCTCGACCAGGCCGACCGCCGCGGGCGTGCCGCTGTCGGACCTCAACGCCGGCCTGTTCGCCGCGCTCGGGGTGCTGGCCGCCCTGCGCCACCGTGACCAGAGCGGTGAGGGCCAGCACGTGGAGACCTCGCTGCTGGAGAGCGCCATCGCCTACACCGTCTGGGAGACCGGCCTGCATCTGTCGACCGGCGAGGTGGCCAAGCCCAACGGCTCGCGCCACCGGCTGGCCGCGCCTTACGAGGCGCTGAAGACCGCCGACGGCCACGTGGTGGTCGGCGTCAACAACGAGCGGCTGTGGGCCAGGTTCTGCCAGGCGCTGGGCGATCCGGCGCTGAAGGACGACCCCAGGTTCGCCGACAACCGCGCCCGGGTGCAGAACCGCGACGCCCTCGCCGAGCGCATCGAGGAAGTCCTCGCCGGCGACACCACCGAGGCCTGGGTGGCACGCTTCGAGGCGGCCGGCGTGCCCTCGGGGCCGATCAACACCATCGACAAGGCCCTGACCGACCCGCACGTGACCGCCCGCGGGCTGCTGGCCGAGGTGGACGGGCGCCGGTTCACCCGCACGCCGCTGCAGTTCTCGAAAACGCCGGTGGCCGTGAAGCGCGGGCCGCCGCCGCTCGGCTCGTCGAGCCGGGACGTGCTGGCCGAGGCGGGGCTGCCCCCCGAAGAGATCGACAAGCTGGTGGCGTCGGGAGTGGTCGGCGCCGGAGAGGACGTGAAGGCATGAGCGGAACCGTTCACCTGGAGGCGCCGTCGAAGCACGTGCGCTTGCTGACCATCGACAACCCGCCGATGAACCCGCTGGGGGTGGAGATGCGCGCCACCTTCATGGGCGTGCTCGACGAGGTCGACGCCCACGCCGACGTCCGCTGCCTGGTGGTCACCGGCAAGGGCCGGGCCTTCTGCTCCGGCGACGACCTGAAGAACGTGGGGGCGCAGGGCGAGGACCTGGCCGGCTTCTCGCGCCTGCTGGACCGGCTGGACGCCAGTCGCGTGCCGGTGGTGGCCGCGGTCAACGGCTGGTGCGTCGGCGGCGGCTTCGAGCTCGCCCTGTGCTGCGACGTCCGCATCGCCTCGACCGAGGCCAGGTTCACCGCCGCCGGCGTCAACGTCGGGCTGATGGCCAGCGCCTACCGCCTGCCGCGGATCATCGGGGTGGGGCCGGCCAAGGCCATGCTGCTCACCGGCCTGCCGCACGACGCCGCCACCGCCGAGAAGTTCGGCCTGGTCACCGCTGTGCACCAGCCCGAGGCGCTGATGCCCGCCGCCCTGGCGCTGGCCGAACGCATCGCCTCGCGCGCGCCGCTCTCGGTCGCCGCCGCCAAGCGCGTCTCGAGCCGCGCGCCCGACCTCTCGCCCGAGGAGGCCGAAAAGCTCCAGGCCGCCGAACTGCGCGTCCTTCGCAAGAGCGCGGACCACAAGGAAGCCGTCCGCGCCTTCCGCGAAAAGCGCGAGCCGGTGTTCACCGGGGAGTAGGGGCTGGTCGTCGCCGCCCTGCGGCGCAATCCGCTGACGTCTGAGGCCGGCTCAGACCCTCGACATCACCAGGCAGCCGTTGGTGCCGCCGAAGCCGAAGCTGTTGCTCATCACCGTCTCGAGGTCGCGGTCGATCCGCTGGCGGACGATCGGCATGTCCTCGAAGACCGGGTCCAGCTGTTCGATGTGGGCGCTCTCGGCGACGAAGCCGTTGTTGAGCATCAGGAGCGAGTAGATCGCCTCCTGCGCGCCGGCGGCCCCGAGGCTGTGGCCGGTGAGCGACTTGGTGGACGAGATCAGCGGGGCGTCCTTGCCGAACGCCTCGCGGACCGCCTCCATCTCCTTGACGTCGCCGACCGGAGTCGAGGTGCCGTGCGGGTTGAGGTAGTCCACCTTGCGGCCGCCGGCGCCCTTCAGGGCCAGCTTCATGCATCGGGCGGCGCCTTCGCCCGACGGGGCGACCATGTCGAAGCCGTCGGAGTTGGCCGCATATCCGACGATCTCGCCGTAGATCTTGGCCCCGCGCGCCCTGGCCCGCTCGTATTCCTCGAGCACCACGATGCCGGCCCCGCCGGCGATCACGAAGCCGTCGCGGTTGGCGTCGTAGGCCCGGCTGGCGACGCTCGGCCGGTCGTTGAAGTTGGAGCTCATCGCGCCCATGGCGTCGAACAGCACCGACAGGGTCCAGTCCAGCTCTTCCGTGCCGCCGGCGAACACGACGTCCTGCTTGCCCCAGGCGATCTGCTCGTAGCCGACGCCGATGCAGTGGGCGGAGGTGGCGCAGGCCGAGGAGATGGAGAAGTTCAGGCCGCGGATCTTGAACCAGGTGGCCAGCGTGGCCGAAGGGCCCGAACTCATCGCCTTGGGCACGGCGAAGGGGCCGACCCGCTTGGGCCCGCGCTCCTTGGCGGTGGCCGCGGCCTCGACGATGGCCCGCGTCGAGGGCCCGCCGGAGCCGACGATCAGGCCGGTCATCTCGTTGGAGATCTCGCCTTCCTCGAGGCCCGAATCGGCGATCGCCTGTTCCATGGCGATGTGGCCGAAGGCGGTGCCCTGGGCGAGGAAGCGGGCCGCCCGGCGGTCGACCATGGATTCCCAGTCGATCTGCGGCGGGGCGTGAACCTGGGAGCGGAAGCCGAGCTCCGCGTATTCGGGGGCGTTCCGAATTCCGCTCTTGGCCTCGCGCAGCGAGGCCAGCACCTCGTTGGCGTTGTTGCCGATGGACGAGACGATACCGATGCCGGTTACGACGACGCGGCGCACTTGAGCTCCTCCCGCTTACCTTGCGAGCGCTTCGGGCGACATCAGGCCGACCCGCAGGTCCTCGGCCCAATAGATAGGCTTTCCGTCGGCTTCCAGCACCGCATCCCCCAGGCCCATGACCAGCGAGCGGTTGATCACCCGCTTCATGTCGACCTTGTAGACCACCTTGGTGATGTCTTGGGTCACCTGGCCGGCGAACTTGACGTTGCCGCAGCCCAGCGCCCGACCGCGGCCCTTGCCGCCGATCCAGCCCAAGAAGAATCCGACCAGCTGCCACATGGCGTCGAGGCCCAGCGAGCCCGGCATCACCGGGTCGCCCAGGAAGTGGCAGTCGAAGAACCAGAGGTCGGGCGTGATATCGAATTCCGCCTCGATGTAGCCCTTGCCGTACTTGCCGCCGTCCTTGTTGATCGTGACGATCCGGTGGAACAGCAGCATCGGGGGCGCGGGCAACTGGGCGTTGCCAGGCCCGAACAGCTCGCCGCGGGCGCAGGCCAGCAGTTCTTCGTAGTCGTAGCGGTCCTTGACCGCAGGGCTCGTCGTTTCCGCCATCACCAGCCTGGCCGTGCTCTCAGGAAGGGTGAGGCCCTAACACGACCCCGCGCACCGGCTCAACGACATTGGGGACGTTCGTCGGTCCCCCATAGCTCGTTCGCCGGCGTCCAGCCGGTGGTCCGGCCTGCGCGGATGCGGCACCATCCTTCGCTGCAGCGGTCCAACGCAGCCAGCGAGCGCGGGTTCAAATAGGCGAAGGCGCGCTGCTGCGGATCGGGCTTTCGGCGCAGCGCCAGCGGGGTGTCCTTGACCCGCATCACCATGCGCCGTCCGTCGGTCGTGCGCCGGTGCACCCAGGCGGAACCGCCGTCGGGGTCGCACACCTTGCGCCACTCGCGGGTCTCGGCGACGACCTGCACCGGCAGTCCCTTCACCCGATAGATCCACAGCCTGCGGTGATCGTCGGCGGGACCGGAGCGGGCGTTCACCTCGTCGAACTTCAGCGACACGTAGCGCGGCACCGGAAGACCCGACGGCGTGGGCCGGTCGGCGGCCAGCGCAGCGGTTGCGCCGCAGAGCGCCAACGCCGCCGCCAGTTTCAGCAGCCGACTTTTTCGCCGTCCGTACAATCCGTGCTCGCCTTGGCCGCCGAGGGGGGCTTTGCTAGAAGCGCGCAAAATCGCGCCTACAGCCGCGCCCCAGGAAGCCCCCTTTTCGTATCTCATGGCCGCCCGCAAGCCGAAAGTCATCGTCACGCGCAAGCTCCCCGATCCGGTGGAGACGCGCATGCGCGAGCTGTTCGACGCCGAACTTAATCTCAGCGACGAGCCTATGAGCCGCGACGCGCTGGCGCAGGCCCTGCAGCGCGCCGACGTGCTGGCGCCGACCATCACCGACCGCCTCGACGCCGAAACGCTGCAGGCGGCCGGCCCGCAGCTGAAGCTGATCGCCAACTTCGGGGCCGGGGTCGACCACATCGACGTGGCGGCGGCCAACGCCCGCGGCATCACCGTCACCAACACCCCGGGCGTGCTGACCGAAGACACCGCCGACCTGACGATGACCCTGATGATGACCGTGCTGCGCCGGGTGGTGGAAGGCGCCAACATCGTCCGGGAAGGCAAGTTCACGGGCTGGTCGCCGACCTGGATGCTCGGCCGGCGGATCACCGGCAAGCGCCTGGGGATCATCGGCATGGGCCGGATCGGCCAGGCGGTCGCCCGCCGGGCCCGCGCCTTCGGGCTGCAGATCCACTACCACAATCGCAAGCCGGTCTCGCACCTGATCGCCGAGGAGCTGGGCGCTACCTACTGGGACAGCCTGGACCAGATGCTGGCCCGGGTGGACATCGTCACCGTCCACTCGCCGCACACCCCGGCCACCTACCACCTGCTGTCTGCCCGCCGGCTGAAGCTGTTGCAGCCCCACGCGATCGTGATCAACACCGCCCGCGGCGAAATCATCGACGAGAGCGCGCTCGCCCAGCTGCTCGCCGACGGCAAGATCGCCGGCGCCGGCCTCGACGTGTTCGAGCGCGAACCCGAGATCAAGCCCGAGCTACTTTCCGCGCCCAACACCGTGCTGCTGCCGCACATGAGCTCGGCCACCATCGAGGGCCGCATCGACATGGGCGAGAAGGTGATCATCAACATCAAGACCTGGATGGACGGCCACCGCCCGCCCGACCGGGTGATCCCAGCGATGCTCTGAGCCGAGGCCGCGTCCTCCGGGAGGGGCCTTCAGTCCACGAAGTCACCGGAATCGAGCTGTGACAGCTTGACGTTCTTGAGGGTCAGGAAAGTCAGGCCGTCATAGGTGAACTGGACATCGGCGCCGACCTGGCTCGCCAGGCCGAGCAGGTCGACCCCGAGCGGAGCACCGACCGTCTCCAGCTGATCGGTCCCGTTCTTGAAGTCGTAGACGATCGTCGGCTCGAACTCGACGAAGAAGCGGAAGACGTCCTCGCCGCCGCCGCCGCGAAGATGGGCGCCCTGCAGACGGTCGTCGCCGGACCCGCCGTCCAGGCTGTCGCCACCCTCGCCGCCGACCAGCGTGTCATCCCCGCTGTTGCCATGCAGGGTGTCGTTCCCCCGCGAGCCCTCCAGCCGGTCGTCCTCCTTGCCGCCGCTGAGCGAATCGTCCCCGCGACCGCCGCTCATCGTGTCCTCGCCCTCGCCGCCCATGACGGTGTCGTTCCCGTCGAGCCCGTTGAGGTGGTCGGCGCCGCGCCCGCCCTCGATGAAGTCGTTCCCCAGACCGCCGAACAGCTGGTCCTCCTCGCGGCTGCCGCGCAGCGAGTCGTTGCCGGAGCCGCCCCAGGCGTAGACGCTGTCGGAAGCCTGCACGGTATCGTTGCCGCCCATGCCCCAGATCATCGACACCTCGCCCCTGGACTTCAGCAGCTGGCCGGCTTCGCTCCCGTAGATCAGGTTCGGGTGGATGTCGTCGGGGATCCAGGCGCCGGAGATCCAGGCGTCGCCGTAGCGGAAGCCGACATCGTCGCCGTTGCCTTCCTCCTCGATCAGCTGGGCGCCGCCGTCCCAGAACTGATCCACCCGGAAGAACAGCGACCCCGGCGGCTCCGTCTCGTCGTTGTCGAGATGGATGCCGATAAAGCCCATGTCGACGATCGAGAGATCCGTCCCGTTGCTGCGGATGACGAACTCCTCCGGGAAGAACATCGACTGGCCTTCGAAGGTGATCGCCACGCCGGCGTTGCTTTCGCGGACCATGGTGGTCTCGTCTTCGAAAGCATCTTCATACTGGTCGGCCGCGCCGCCGCTCAGCGCCACGTGTGCGCTGATCTTCTGCCCATTGTCGTAGTTGAAGTCGCCTGTGACGTCGTTCACCTGCTCGACGACGCCGTAAAAGGTGAAGGAGGTGGCTGGCATGGTGCGCCCCTTGAGGTTGCGCCCGGCTAGATCGCCGGCGCGCACGGGAGCCGTGTGTCCCCGCAAGCCGCTCAACCGGAGCGCGGGCGGCCTGGGTCGCTGGTAACAGCCAGTTGATTGCGGCCGCGCTTCAAAGCCTGGACGGGGAGAGGGCCGCCGCGCCGAGCGGCTACAGCGACCCTGTCCGCGCGACCAGGACTTGCGTCAGTAGATGAAGTCGAAGTCGCTCTCTCGCAGCTGGCTCAGGCTGATGTTACGGATAATCAGGTCGGCGTCGCCCTCGCCGTCGATCACCACGTCCGAGCCGACCTGCGACGCGTGGCCGATAAACACGCTCCAGCCCGGATCGCTGCCGATCACCTGCAGCGTATCGGCGCCATGCCGGAAGTCTTCGACGATCGTCGGACCGCCGAATTCCAGGCTGAAGCGGAAGGTGTCCTCGCCGGAGCCGCCGTGGAGGCGGTAGCCCTCCAGCACGTCGTCGCCGGAGCCGCCGCTCACCGAGTCCAGGCCCTCGTTGTCGATCAGGGTGTCGTCGCCGGAGCCGCCCGACAGGGTGTCGTTCCCCTGCAAGCCACGGATGTAGTCGTCCTCCACCCCGCCGCTCAGGGAGTCGTCGCCGTTGCCGCCCATCATCGTGTCTTCGCCATCGCCGCCGATGACGGTGTCGTCGCCTTCCAGGCCGTTGAGCATGTCGGCGCCGTCGCGACCATGGATGTAGTCGTTCCCGTCATTGCCCCAGAGCTGGTCTTCCTCGCCGCTGCCGCGCAACGAGTCGTTCCCGTCGCCGCCCCAGCCGTAGAAGCTCTGCGAACCGCCGGTCAGGGTGTCGTCGCCTTCGCGACCCCACAGCATCGAGACTTCGCCCTTGGCCTTGAGCGTCTCGCCCGCCGCGGAGCCGTAGATGAGCTTCGGGGTGATGTCGTCAGGGATCCAGGCGCCTGACACCTGGGCCTCTCCATAACGGAAGCCGCCGGAGTCTCCGTTGCCTTCTTCTTCGATGAGCAGGGCGCCGCCGTCCCAGAACTGGTTGACTCGGAAGAACAGGGAGCCGGGAGGCGCCTCGGAATCCACCGTATCGATGTGGATGCCGATGAATTCCATGTGGACGATCGACAGGTCCGTGCCGTTGCTTCGGATGTTCAGCTCTTCGGGGAAGAACATCGGCTGACCCTCGAAGGTGATCCCGACCCCCGAGTTGTTCGTCAGGCTCATCGCCGACTCGCTCTCGACGATGGATCGGTACTCGTCCGCAGGCGCCCCGCTCAGCGCCAGATGCGCGCTGAGGTGCTGGCCCTCGGTGAACTGGAAATCGCCGGTGTAGTCCGCAGCGTTCTCCACGACGCCATAGAAGGTGAAGGAGGTGGCTGGCATGGCGGGCATCCCTTGACCGTTGCGCTCCGCTCCCACAGCGGTGCGCGCGCGACGCGTGCGGCCGCGCTGGCCCGGCAACTGCAGATGAGCCTCGGCGGGTCGCCGCTCACGACCAGTTGATCGGCCTCAGGCGCCTGGCGTCCCGCAGACCTGGCACTCCGGATCCGCGCCGATCCGCACCGTGCGCGTCTCGGCCGAGAGGCCGTCGTAGAGCAGCAGCCGGCCGAGCAGCGGCTCGCCGGCGCCGGTGATCAGCTTCACCGCCTCCAGCGCCATCATCGAGCCGATGACGCCGGCCAGGGCGCCGACCACGCCCACAGCCGAGCAGGTTTCCGCGTCCGGCGGGATCTCCGGCACCAGGCAGCGGTAGCAGGGGCGGCCGGCGTAGACGCCGACCTGACCGGTCCAGCGGCCGATCGCGCCGGACACCAGCGTCTTCCCCTCCGCGACGCAGGCGGCGTTCACCGCAAACCGGGTGGCGAAGTCGTCGGTGCCGTCGAGAACGAGGTCGACGTCGCGGACCAGCGCGCGGGCGTTGGTCGGATCGATCCTCACCCGCGTCGGCTCGACCTGGGCGTAGGGGTTGAGCGCGGCGAGGCGCTGCGCGGCCGCCTCCACCTTCGGCCGGCCCACCTGGTCGCCGGCGTAGATCACCTGGCGCTGCAGGTTGGACAGGTCCACCTCGTC
>JAQVDF010000240.1 GCA_028698405.1 Phenylobacterium sp.
GCCGCATCCTCGTCCGGGGTGTCGGTGGCAGGGGCGGCCTCGCCGCGGGGCGGGGCGGCGGGGATCGGTCCCGCAGCGGCGGCGGGCGCAGGAGCGCCGGTGAAGGCCGCCAGCAGCTGCTCGAACACGTCCACAGGCGCGACCGGCGCGCCGGGCTGGCCCGGCGCCGTCGGCGCGGTCGGAAGTGCGATCGGGAACGCGATCATCGGTGGGAAAACTTGCCCTGGAGACGGTGGCGCCTGCTGCGCCGGGTCCATTCGGCAGCCGCCGAGCAACCGCCGGGCCAAGTTTCGACAATTCGCCTAACCGTTGGACGAGATTGCGGAAATTGCGTGGTGATCGCGGTCGTCGCGATGCGCCTGGTGGCGGAAATTGCCGGGCCGGGGGCGTCCGATAGGCGGGCCTTGCCCAGGGCGGCCGACCCTCGCGCGTAAGGAAAGGAAGCCCTGCGCCGGTTGGCCCGGCTCTTGCGCCGCATCTGCCGGCAACAAACGGCCTCGGCAGAAGATGGCTCTGAAAACGTTCGAGAATTTACGGAATTGGCAGGGGGCGGCGATGCGGCCCCCGGCAGATTTCGCCGGGTCGGGCGTCAGGGTTTGCCGAGGGGAGGCTTAAGAGAATGTCGCTTCACGTCGCCCTCACCACCGCCACGTCGGGCCTGATGGCCGCCCAGACGGGCATTCGGACGATCTCCGACAACATCGCCAACGTGAACACGCCCGGCTACGTCCGAAAGACGGCCGTGCAACAGTCCAACGTGGTCGACGGCGCCGGGATGGGCGTGACCATCGTCGGCATCAAGCGGGTCACCGACCAGTACCTCCAGCTCGCCAGCCTGAACGCGTCCTCCGACGCGTCGAAGTGGAACGTCATCTCCGAATACCTGGACAGCGCCCAGAGCCTGTTCGGGGACCCCACCGGCGAGGGCTACTTTTTCTCGCGCCTCGACGAGGTGTGGAACGCCTTCGCCCAGGCGGCGGACGATCCCTCGTCAAGCCTGCTGCGCAGCCAGGCGCTGACCCGGGTGAACGACTTCCTCACCGAGGCGGACCGGATCAACACCGCCCTGCAGGACCTCACCAAGACCGTGGACTCGCGGCTGGTGGCCGGCGTCGACCGCGCCAACCAGCTCATCCAGGAGATCCAGAAGCTCAACGTCGACATCACCAAGACGCGGATGGCCGGCGGCGACCCCTCGGGCTCGGAAAACATCCAGGCGACCCTGGTCGACGAACTGGCCTCGCTGATGAACGTGCGCGTGGCCAAGCGCGACATGGGCGGCGTGGTGATCCGCACCACCGAGGGCCTGCTGCTGGCGGGCGACCACTCCTCGACGCTGAAGTACGAGAGCACCGACGCGACCCGCGGCTACGTCTCGGTCGTCAATCCGAACAACGCCGCCTACACCACGCCCATCCAGCTCACCGGCGGCGAGCTGCGTGGCCTGCTGGACATGCGCGACGAGGTGCTGCCGCAGCTGTCCGACCAGCTGGGGGAATTCGTCAGCCGGGCCGCCGAGCAGATCAACCGGGTGCACAACGACTCCTCGGCCGTGCCGCCGCCCGCGACGCTGACCGGCCGCAACACGGGGCTTCTGGACATCGCCTCGGCCGCCAGCGGCTTCTCCGGCGCCAGCACCCTGGCGATCGTCGATGCGGCCGGGGTGGTGCAGAAGCGGATCGACATCGACTTCACCGCCGGGACCATGACCGTGGACGGCGCGCCCGGCCCGGCGTTCACCCCGGCGACCTTCGTGACCGCTTTGAACGCCGCGCTCGGCGCGGACGGGACGGCCAGCTACGTCAACGGCGCGCTCAGCATCTCGGCCAGCAACGCCGGACAGGGGATCGCCATCGACGAGGGCTCCTCCTCGAAGAACGGACGCGGCTTCTCCCACTACTTCGGGCTGAACGACCTGATCCGCACGGGCGGCATGTCGACCTGGGAGACGGGCCTCACCGGGACCAGCAATCACGGCTTCACCGGGAACATCACCCTGCGGATCGCAGAGGGCGACGGGCGGATCATCCGCGACATCGTGGTCGCAGCGCCGGCCGCGCCGACCATGAACGATCTGTTGGCCGCGCTGAATTCGTCCGCCAGCGGCGTCGGCCTTTACGGCCAGTTCTCTCTGGACGCCAACGGGGCGCTCCGCTTCACCGGTTCGCCGCCGACCAACGCCAACGTCTCGGTGGTGACCGACACCACCCAGCGCGGCGCCGGCGGGCCCTCGATGAGCGAGCTGTTCGGCCTGGGCGTGCTCGAGCGCTCGAGCCGGGCCGACCGCTTCTTCGTGAGCCCGGGGATCTACGCCGACCCCGCCGGACTCGCCTTCGCCAAGCTCGACCTGTCGGTGGATCCCGGCCGGCCGTCCCTGCGGCCGGGCGACAACACCGGCGCGCTGCTGCTGTCCGAGGTCGGCGAGCTGAAGGGCCGCTTCGGGGCGGCGGGCGACACCCCGGCCGCCGAGATGACCCTGACCCGCTACGCCATGGAGTTCGCCGGCGGCATCGGCCGCAAGACCAACTCGGCGGAATGGTCGATGAAGAGCGCCGAGGCCGTGAAGGTCGAGGCCGACACCCGCCGTGCGGCGGTCGAAGGCGTCAACATCGACGAGGAGCTCGTCATGCTGACCACCTACCAGCAGGCCTTCAACGCCTCGGCCCGGATGATCCAGGCGGCCAAGGACCTGTTCGACGTGCTGCTGGAATTCGTGTGAGGTCTGACCGATGGTTCGTATCGCGACCAACTCCGCCTACAGCGCGGTCCTCGCCAACCTGACGAGCGCTCAGCGTCGCCAACTCGACGCGGGCGACCGGCTGGCCAGCCAGAAGAACGGCGACGAGCTCAAGGACTTCGCCAAGAACGCCGAGATGCTGACGGCCATGCGCACGGTCCAGACCCGGACCGAGGGCTACCTGTCGCAGAACATCCTGCTCACCGAGCGGCTGGTCGCGCAGGACGCGGCCATGAACAAGATGATCGACGCCGTCGGCCGCGTGCGCCAGCGGATCACCGACGCGCTCGCCACCAACAGCGGGGAAGGGTTGATGCTGGAGGTCGAGGCCGAGTTCCGCACGGCCATTTCGGCGCTGAACTCCCGCTTCGCCGGCAAGCCGCTGTTCGCGGGCGGGCAGGTCGCCGACGATCCGGTCACCGCCCAGCGGCTGACCGAGCTCACCGACCCGATGAACGCCATCGCCGACTTCTTCCGGAACGACGACTTCCGGGTGAAGGCGCGGCTGGACGACGCCACCGTGGTCACCACCGGCTTCCTCGCCGAGGATCTCGGCACGGCGATGTTCGAGGCCTTCCGGGACATGCAGGCCTTCGAGGAGGGGCCGGACGGCGATTTCGGCGGTTCGCTCAGCCAGGCGCAGGACGACTTCCTGACCGCCCAGCTCGCCGCCTGGGACAAGGTCAGCGACTTCCTGGTCGATCAGGCGGCCCGCAACGGCATGGTCCAGAAGCGGGTCGAGGACGTGGCCCGCGACCTCGGGCGCCGGCGCGACATGACCGAGTCGATGATCGGTTCCATCGCCGACGCCGACATGGCCAAGGCGGCGGCCGATCTCGCCCAGGCGGAATTCTCGGTTCAGGCCGCGGCCCAGGTATTCACCACCCTGCGCGAGAGCTCGCTGCTCAACGTGCTGAGGGCCTAGCGGACGTTCTGCGCCGGGGCCCGGCCGGAGACCGGGTCAGCCGGTGTAATCGGGGGGCTGGGCCCGGACCCCGGCGCACGCTCTGCGCGGCCGGGGCGGGCCGCGCGGCGGAAGAAAGGGTCAGGCCAGCTCGAACTGGGCCCCGACGCGGCCGATCAGCCGCTCGCCGAGCCACACCTCGACGGCATGGGCCGCGCCACGCAGCGCCTCGGCGAAGTTCAGCGCCTCCTCGTCCGAGGCGTGAGTGGCGTTGAGGGAGTCGGTGATCCGCTCATGGCGGGTCAGCACGTAAAGCCGGTAACAGCGCATGGAAGACTGGTTCCCCGTCTCGATGCGTCCTTTATGGCCAAGCTTTCCGGCGAAGTTGGGGCGCAGATTGTGGCAAGACAGGCCTGCGACGAGCCGCCGCAATCTCGCAAAACCCATCCCCTGCCGCTACATAGCGCAAATGGTCGACACCCTCTCTGTGAGCGACGTTCCTGACGCCGTGCTGGACGCAGCGCGCGCGGCCGTCGGCCTGCCCGCCGGCGCCAGAATTGTGGCGGCGATGTCGGGCGGCGTGGACTCAACTGTAACCGCGGCGTTAATGGCCCGCGCCGGCTACGACGTGGTGGGCGTCACCCTGCAACTGTA
>JAQVDF010000241.1 GCA_028698405.1 Phenylobacterium sp.
GGTGGCCCGGGAGGCCGGGGTCAGCGAGGCGCTGGTCTATCGCTACTTCTCCAGCGCGCTCGACCTGCTGGCCTTCATGGCCCGGCGTGAGCAGGCGCTGATGGCCGCCATGCAGGAAGCGCGGATGGCGCCGCACACTCGCTACATCGACCGCGCGCAGGCGGCGATGGTCGGCTTTCTGGAGTATGTGGCGCAGCGGCGCGGGCTGCTGCAGGCGCTGCTGGCCAGCGGCGAGCTGCGGCGCGCGCTCACCCCCGAGCACCGAAGCCGGATGGCCTCGGCGACCGAGGTCAGCTCGTCCAAGCTGCTGGCCCAGAGCGGGGTTCCGGTCGAGGTCGGGGCCGCCGGCTGGCGCATCCTGCGGGCCGCCGGCACCCGGGCGGGCAAGCTGCTGGCCTCCGGCAAGCTTTCGCGCGAGCGGGCGGGCGCGTTGGCGGCGGCGATCATGGACGGTGCGCGCGAGCGGCTGGTCAGCTGGCCGCAGGCGACCTCGCGGGCGGCCTCAGACGCTCCGTCAGGCCGCAGAGCGCCCCGTCGGTCAGCTCCCGCGTCAGGGCCCGTCCGAGCTCCGGATCCAGCCGGTCGGTGAACACCTGCTCGCCGGCGTCTTCGGCAAGGGCGGCGAGGATCTGCACCGCCGCCACACAGTCGGCGTCCGGCACGTCGAAGCCGTCGCGAAGGCTCACCGACAGCCGGCGCATGATCCGTCCGTAGTGGCGGCGCACGGCCGGATCCGCCACCCCCGCCGCCATGGGATCGCTGAGCAGTAGGTGGATCAGCCGGCCGTGGCGGCAGACGTGGTCGAAGTAGGCCTCGGCGCAGCGCAGCGCGACTTCGCGCGGCCCGCCGCCGGCTCTGAACGCGGCCTCGATCGACTGGCCCATGATGTCGAGATGCGCCACGAGAATCCGGGCGGCGAGGTCCTGCTGGGTCGGGAAATAGGCGTAGATCAGCGCCTTGCTGACGCCGACCTGCTGACCCAGCGCCTCGAGCGGCAGGGGGAGGCAACCGTGCTCGACGACCAGCGCGGCGGCGCTCTCGATGATCTGCTGCTCGCGGGCGGCGCGGGTCAGGCGCTGGCCGCCGGACGCGTCACGGCTCATGGCCAAGCCTCTTAGCAGCCGGAAAGGCGGCGGCGTAGCCCCGACCTTGCGGCAGGCGGTTGACTTCGCGGTCAGGACGGACGACGTGCATCGGACTCTCGCGAACCCGTAGCCGGGCCCGGGGGTTTGATGTCCGTATCCAACGACGACGGAGGCGCGCATGACCTCGCTGAACCGGGAAGGGGTGACCAAGGTGTTGGGCCCCGTGGACGAGGGGCTGGCGGCCGAGCTGATCGCCACCGATGCTACGGCCGAGGAACTGTTCGAGGCATACGCCTGGCTGACCAACGACGAGGCCCTGACGGAAGCCCGCCGGCCTTTCCCGACCGGCAAGGTCGGCGAACTGATCCAGATTCTGCAGGCGTCCGAAGAGGACGAGGCCCAGCAGGTCCGCGACTGACCGGTACGGCGGGGCCCGGTCCGTAAGGGCCGGAACCCTTCTCGGACGCCCCGTGTTGCTGGCTGGAACCCTTTGAGAGGCCAGCCCGTGACCGAGACCTTCCCCGAACCGCCCTTCAAGCCGCAGCCGCAACCGATGCCGGGGCTCACCGGGCGGATGGATCCCAGGCCCGACCACGGCGAGGCGACCTACGTCGGCGCGGGAAGGCTGACCGACAGAAAGGCGATCATCACCGGCGGCGATTCCGGGATCGGCCGGGCCGTGGCCATCGCCTACGCCCGCGAGGGCGCCGACGTGCTGATCAGCTACCTCAAGGAGCACGAGGACGCCGAGGACACCAGGCGGATGGTGGAAGAGGCCGGCCGCCGCTGCGTGCTGGTTCCCGGCGACATCTCCGATGCGGCGCATTGCCGGACCATCGTCGATGAGGCGGTGAAGGCGTTCGGGCGGATCGACATCCTGGTCAACAACGCCGCCCACCAGGCCACCTTCGACAGCCTGGAGGAGATCAGCGACGAGGAGTGGGACCTGACCTTCCGGACCAACATCCACGCGATGTTCTACCTGGTGAAGGCGGCGCTGCCGCACATGGCGGAAGGCTCGGCGATCATCAATACGACGTCGGTCAACGCCGACACGCCCAGTCCCGACCTGCTCGCCTACGCCACCACCAAGGGGGCGATCCAGAACTTCACCGGCGGCCTCGCCCAGATGCTGGCCGAGCGTGGCGTCCGGGTGAACTGCGTCGCGCCGGGGCCGATCTGGACGCCGCTGATCCCTTCGACCATGGGCGAGGACCGCTACCGCAGCTTCGGCAAGCAGACGCCGATGCAGCGGCCGGGGCAGCCGAAGGAGCTGGCGCCCGTCTACGTCATGCTGGCCTCGCCCGACGCTTCCTACATCTCCGGCGCGACCATCGCGGTGACCGGCGGCAAGCCGATCATCTAGCGGGCGGGGCGCGGTCGCGCCGCAGGTCGTTGGGGATCGCGCCGGGAACCCCGCCGACATCCACGCTGCGCTCGGCCGCCTCGCCGGCGGTGGCGGGGCTGCGGTAGTGATGGTGCTCTTCTTCCGGCTCGTCGGGTGGGACACCGGGTTCGCGCTCTCTGGCCGGGTCGAAGCTGCGCTCGAGCCTGCGCTCGGCCTCGCGCGGATCTGGATGGGTCATCGTCTTCCTCCTGAAGACCGCGCCGTTTCGTGAATCCGACTCGCGAGGCCGCTGTTCTGTTCCGGGGTCTGGAGCGCTCCGCGTTTGCCGCTAAGTTCGCGGGCCCTCGAAGACCAGGAGACGAGACCGCCGTGCCCGCCGACCTGCCGCCGCCGACCGTCGAAGCCGTCGTCGTCCAGCCGCCCCGACTGCCGCCGCTGGCGGGCGAAGCGGTGTTCGCGGTCCAGGAGTTGGGCGTCGAGGCGCTGAAGGCCGAGCCGAGACTGGACGCCGCGCTGCGGGCCGTCCCGGGCGTCTCGCTGTTCCGCCGGACGGGAAGCGATGCAGCCAACCCGACCATCCAGGGCCTGTCGCTGCGCGCTATCGCCCCATCGGGCGCCGGCCGGGCGCTGGTGATGCTGGACGGCGCGCCGCAGAACGACCCCTTCGGCGGCTGGGTGATCTGGTCCTCGCTGCCGCCGGAGTCCCTGGCCGCGGTGAGGGTCGTGCGCGGGGCGGGGGCCGGGCCATACGGTGCGGGGGCGCTGACCGGCGTCGTGGCGCTGACCGAGCGGCCGACCGGCGGCGGACTGCAGGCGCTGGAGGCCTTCGCCGGCGAGCGGGAGAGCGCCCGTCTGGCGATCGCCGGCGGCGACGAGCACCTGTTCCTGGCCGTGGCGGGCTCCACCAGCGCCGGCTACACGCCGGTGCGGGCGGGAGCAGGGGGCGCCGACGCCCCGACCACCCTGCACGACTTCTCCGCCTCCGCCCGGCTGCAGGGCGAACTGCTCGGTGGGACGGGCGCCCTGCGAGTCGGGGTCTACGAGGAGCGGCGGGGCGCGGGCCTCGTCGGCGCGCGTTCCGTCGCCAGCGGCGCTTCGGCGGCGCTGACGCTGGCGAGGTCCCCCGGACAAGACGAGTCGGGCTGGCGCGTGCAGGCCTGGCTGCGGTCCAGCGACCTGAAGAACAGCTCGGCGGCGGTGGCTGCCGGCCGCGCCTCCACCACCCCCGCCAACGACCAGTACGCGACCCCGGCGCTGGGCTGGGGCCTCAACGCCGCCTGGCAGGGCCGTTCGGGCCCCTGGTCCTGGGAAATCGGCGCCGACGCCCGCTTCACCGACGGCGAGGTGCGCGAGCGCTTCCGCTTCATGGACGGCGGTTTCAACCGCCACCGCGAGGCGGGCGGGAAGACCCGGGTCGCGGGCCTCTACGGCGAGGCGGCCTATGCGGGCGAGGACCTGGTCCTGACCGGCGGCGTGCGGGTGGACGGCTGGGCTTCGAGCGAAGCGCTACGACGCGAGCGCGACCTCGCCACCGGCCAGGTGCTGCTGGACGCCTCCGCCGATGGCGCAGAGGGGACGACGCCCACGGCGCGGCTCGGCGCCCGCTGGCGACTGGGCGGCGAGGTGTTCCTGCGCGGCGCGGCCTATGCCGGCTTCCGTCCGCCGACGCTCAACGAGCTGCACCGCCCCTTCCGCGTCGGCAACGACATCACCGAGGCCAACGCCTCGCTCGAGCCCGAGCGGCTCTACGGGATCGAGGCCGGGCTGCTGGGCGAGGCGCCCGTGCGCTGGAGCGCCACGGAGTTCCACAACCGGCTGGAGGACCCGATCACCAACGTC
>JAQVDF010000242.1 GCA_028698405.1 Phenylobacterium sp.
CGATCTCCATGGACACGGTCACGCAGATCCAGTCGCACCTGCTGGCGCACCAGTCTGAGGGCTTGATCAAGCGCTCGAAGCTGCGTGGATCGCGCCGATCGTAACAAGGTAGACAGCCGGGCCGACGAGGGTCCGGCGGGGGAGGGCATCCGATGAACTTGATCCTGTTCGGCCCGCCGGCGGCGGGGAAGGGGACGCAGGCCAAGCGGCTGGTCGACGGCCGCGGCATGGTCCAGCTTTCAACCGGCGACATGCTGCGCGCGGCCGTCGCCTCCAAGTCCGAGCTCGGGCAGAAGGTCGAGGGGATCCTCAAGCGCGGCGAGCTGGTCAGCGACGAGATCGTCATCGCCCTGATCGAGGAGCGGCTGCCCGAGACCGAAGCGGCGGCGGGTGCGATCTTCGACGGCTTCCCCCGGACCGTGGCCCAGGCGCAGGCGCTCGACGCCATGCTGGCCGGGCGCGGCCGGCAGATCGACCTAGTCATCCGCCTGAAGGTCGACGATGGTGAACTGATGAAGCGGATCGCCGGCCGGTTCGCCGAGTCCGGCCGCCCGGACGACAATCCGGAGAGCTTCAAGGTGCGGCTCGACGCCTACAACAGCCAGACCGCACCGCTGCTGCCCTACTACAGCGAACAGGGCAAGCTGGTGGAGGTCGACGGCATGGCTCCGGTGGAGGACGTCGCCGCCCAGATCGACGCGGCGCTGCGCGCAGCCGCCGCCTAGCGAGATCGGTGGGGCCCCGCGTCCCCCGTCAGAAGAAGATGAAGTTGTCCTCGTCCAGGTCGCCGGGCGCGATCCCGACGAGGGTGATCGAGGACCCGAAAGCGTAGGCGAGGGTGGTGTTCCCGCCGGCGTAGACGGCCCCGGCCATCAGAGTCGTGAAATCCTGAGTCTCGGCGCTGGCGATCACGATCTGGTCGCCGCCGGTCTGGAAGTTCAGGATGCGGTCGTGGCCGCCGAAGTCCTGGAAGTGGAAATCGTCCTTGCCGCCGCCGCCGCGCAGGGTGTCGTCGCCCGCGCCGCCGCCCAACACGTCGTCGCCGCTTCCGCCGTCGAGGCTGTCGGAACCTTCGCCGCCGGTGATCAGGTCCTCGCCGGAGCCGCCGCTTAGGGTGTCGTTTCCGTCATTGCCTTCCAGCAGGTCGCCGCCGTCGGCGCCGGTCACCTTGTCATCGCCGACGCCGGCGATGACAATGTCGTCGTCGCGACCGGCGTTGAGGGTGTCATTCCCCAGGCCGCCCTTGATCAGGTCCTGGCCCTCGCCGCCGTCGATCCTGTCGTTCCCCCAGCCGCCGAACAGGTGGTCGCCGTCGTCGCCGCCTTTGAGGGTGTCGTCGCCTTCACCGCCCCAGGCCCAGCCGTTCTCCCCGTCACGGACCACGAGCCGGTCGTCGCCGCCTAGACCGTAGAGGAAATTCCAATCCTCGCCGCCTCTCAGCGTGTCGCCGCCGGCCCCGCCGACCCGGACATCGACCTCCACGTGCTCGGGCAGCCAGACGCCGTAGGCCTCGGCCATGGCGTCGTCATCGTCCTGGAACCGGATGTACTGTGCATCGACATCGACCCACGCCCCGTCCTCGTTCTGCAGCAGCACGAAGCCAAGCTGGAACATCGGGTCGTCCAGGTCGTCGGGCAGGGCGAACAGGAATGTGGTGTTGTCGGGATCGGTCTGGACGACCAGGTTCTCTTCGGTCAGTCCGAAGGCGGGCGGGCCGGCGCGCGGCATCTGCAGGAAGATGGACAGGCCTTCCGTGCCGGGCGGTATCTCGGACGCCGTGATCGGCGGCTGCGGGTAGCTGTCGCGAACGATCTCATAGGCCTCGCCGGTGAATTCGAGTTCGCCGGTGATGGGCGCGCCCTCCGCGAATCCGAAGGCCGCGGCCCCGTAGTCCGCGCCGTTGAGATCGCCGCTGGTGAGCTGATGGACGCCTTCAACGCCGCCGTAGAAGATGTATCGTGAGGGAACTGACGCCATGCCGAGGCTCCTTCAGCGCTGGAGGTGGGGTGCAGGCCGGGCCCTGAAACCTAGGGTTTCGGAGAAAGTTGCGCCCACCAGGGGAAATTCGCCGGTCTGCTTCGCCCAGGACTTGCGAAGCCGCCAGGGCGTCACGATTTGGGGCATTCCGCATTGACTGAGGCGTTCCGATCCCTATAAGGGAGCGCTTCCGCGAAAGGGCGCGAAAGACGTATCGGCTTGGTTCACCAGGGCCGGGCGCCGTTCGCGCTTTTGGCGTGACCAGGAGATTACCCGCGTGGCCCGCATCGCAGGCGTCAACATTCCCACGAACAAGCGCGTCGTGATCGCGCTTCAGTACATCCATGGCATCGGCGCGGCGAAGGCCCGCGAGATCGTCAGCAAGGTCGGCATCGAGGACGCCCGGCGTGTCAATCAGCTGACCGACCAGGAAGTGCTCCAGATCCGCGAAGCCATCGACCGTGACTATACGGTCGAGGGCGACCTTCGCCGTGAGACGGCGGTCAACATCAAGCGGCTGATGGACCTGGCCTGCTACCGCGGCCTGCGCCATCGGAAGGGGCTGCCGGTCCGTGGTCAGCGCACGCACACCAACGCCCGCACCCGCAAGGGTCCGGCCAAGCCGATCGCCGGCAAGAAGAAGTAAGAGAGAGCCCTAGCCGATGGCCAAGGAACCGGCGCGCGTCAAACGTCGCGAGCGCAAGAACATCACCTCGGGCGTGGCGCACGTGAACGCCTCGTTCAACAACACCATGGTGACCATCACCGACGCCCAGGGGAACACCATCTCCTGGTCCAGCGCCGGCATGATGGGCTTCAAGGGCTCGCGGAAGTCGACGCCCTACGCCGCCCAGATGGCCGCCGAGGACGCCGGCCGCAAAGCCGCGGAACACGGCGTCCGGACGCTGGAAGTGAACGTCTCCGGTCCGGGTTCCGGCCGCGAGAGCGCGCTGCGGGCCCTGCAGGCCGTTGGGATGACCATCACGACCATCCGGGACGTGACTCCGATCCCGCACAACGGCTGCCGGCCGCCCAAGCGCCGGCGCGTCTGAGTACGAACCAACGGCACTTCCCTACGCCGGACAGCATCACGCCGTCCGGCGATACGGCGTTTCAAGGGACCCCACATCCGTGATCGAAAGAAACTGGAACGAGCTCATCCGTCCCGAGAAGCCGCAGATCGAGCTCGGCGCCGACGCCTCCCGCAAGGCGCGGCTGGTGGCCGAGCCGCTCGAGCGGGGCTTCGGTGTGACGCTGGGCAACAGCCTGCGCCGCGTGCTGCTGTCGTCGCTGCAAGGCGCGGCGGTGACCGCCGTCCAGATCGACGGCGTGGTCCACGAGTTCTCCTCGTTGGAAGGCGTGCGTGAGGACGTCGTCGACATCGTCCTGAACATCAAGCAGCTCGCCGTTCGGATGCATTCCGAAGGGCCGAAGCGCATGACGCTGCGGGCCAACGGCCCCGGCGCGGTGACGGCCGGGCAGATCGAGGCCCCGTCGGACATCGAGATCCTCAACCCCGACCACGTGCTCTGCACCCTCGACGACGGGGCTCAGGTGCGCATGGAGTTCACGGTTCAGAACGGCAAGGGCTACGTCCCGGCCGAGATGAACCGCCCCGAGGACGCCCCGATCGGCCTGATCGCCGTCGACGCCCTCTATTCGCCGGTCAAGCGCGTCGCCTACCGCGTCGAGCCGACTCGCCAGGGCCAGAGCCTCGACTACGACAAGCTGATCATGGAAGTGGAGACCAACGGCGCGGTCACGCCCGTCGATGCGGTGGCCTACGCCGCCCGCATCCTCCAGGACCAGCTGCAGATCTTCATCACCTTCGAAGAGCCGAAGAAGAAGGTCGAGAGCGAGGCCAAGCCGGAGCTGCCGTTCAACCCGGCGCTGCTCAAGAAGGTCGACGAGCTGGAGCTGTCGGTCCGCTCGGCCAACTGCCTGAAGAACGACAACATCGTCTACATCGGCGACCTGATCCAGAAGACCGAGGCGGAGATGCTCCGCACCCAGAACTTCGGCCGCAAGTCGCTGAACGAGATCAAGGAAGTCCTGGCCGGGATGGGCCTGCACCTGGGCATGGACGTGCCCAACTGGCCGCCCGAGAACATCGACGACCTGGCGAAGAAGTTCGAAGACCAGATGTAGGACGGATCGCGCCGACTCCGGGCCGCCTCGGCGGCCTGGGCCCGATGAGGCCGCAACCGCGGCGGAGGGCCCCGGCGCTTCGTGTTGACCCGGCCGGGAGCGTGCCGGGATTGATCAGGCAAGACGCCCGCTCGACGACCGGCGGCGTCAAGTGGGCAT
>JAQVDF010000243.1 GCA_028698405.1 Phenylobacterium sp.
TGGCTCTGGAGGCGGGCCGTGGCGGCCGTGACCAGCCGCGCCCCGAAGCTGTGGCCCGCCAGGTGCAGCCGCTGGACGCCCGCCAGACCGTCGGCGTCGATCAGGTCGGCCAGCGCTTCGCCGACCAGGCCAGCCCGCCGCTTCAGCTCGAAATAGGCGGCCTGGTTGAGCAGCTTGGCGACCACGGCGAACGGCCCGCCCAGGATGTTCACCGCCGGCGCTTGCGAGGCCGCCAGGTCGCCGAAGCCCGCGGCGGCCGGCAGCGCAGTCCCACCCCCCGAGGGGCCGCCCGACTGGAGGTCGGAGAACAGCACCCGGCCCGGCACGTCACGCCGCAGCAGCCGGGCGTGCTCGTCGGCGGTCAGCTCGTCCACCGCTCCGGGCAGCGGGAGGCGGCTGCGCATCTTCTCGACCAGTTCGTCGGCGTTGCCCGCCCCGTGCCGCGCCTTGAGGGCCAGGTCGCCGAACGCCTTCTTCGGCAGGCCGAGCAGCCGGGCGACGGACTCGGCCAGCTCGCGCAGTTCGACGGGCGAGATGTCCCTGCGGCCCCCTGCCAGCGCCGTTCCCGCTCCGGCGCCCGGCGGGATGTCGGGGACCGTCTCCAGGGCGAGATCGGGCCGGAACTTGTCGGACGGCCAGAAGACGCCGGCGACGCCCGGCTTGCGCCCCTCCAGAAGCCCGCTCGCCGCGGCCGCGTCCTGCATGTGCTGCAGGATGGCCGCGTACATCTGCTCGGCGTCGTCGGCGTCCTGGTGCCAGCCGTGGGAGATGACCAGCAGGTCGGTTATCCCGGCCGGCGCGACAGGGCCCGCGTCGAGCCGCTCGCCCTTGGCGTCGAACCTGAGCCGCACGTAGGGCAGTCCCGCCAGCTGAGCCATCTCGCCGCCTCCTGTCTCAAACCGACTGCAGGGCGCGGAACAGGTCCAGGAGACCTGCGCCCTGGAAGTCGCGCTTGCGCTTCAGGTCCGTGGCGCTCTCCAGCAGGATTTCCTTGATCCGGTCCGGCTTGCCGCGGAACTCGCTGCGGATCGACAGGAAGGCCGCGATCGCGCCCGAGACGTGCGGTGCGGCCATGCTGGTGCCGCTCTCCTCGCGGTAGAAGGCCGCGCCGGAGGCCGGGTCGAAGCTGCCCTCGAGCTCGGGATTGGCCTCCAGCAGGGCGTCCACCGTCCTGCGGCTGGCGCAGGAGAGGATCCGCTCGCCGGGGGCCACCAGGTCCGGCTTCGGCCGCCCGTCGGCGGTGGGCCCGCGCGAGGAGAAGAACGACACGCCGTAGGTGTGCGGCGCGACCGGATGGGTGGAGCCGACGGTGATCGCCCGCTCCGCGTTGCCGGGATCGTTGATCGACTGGTCGAGCCCGACGCGCTTTTCGCCGCGCGCCATGTCCGGGACGATCTTCACCGAGCCGTCGTTGCCCGCCGCAGCCACCACCACAACGCCGGTGGCGACCAGCCGGTCGACGGCGACGCAGATCGGGCTCTGGCCGGCGGCGAACCACTCGGCCTCGAAGCTGTAGCCGAGGCTGAGGTTCACCCCGTGGATGCGCAGCCAGCGGCCGTCGTCGTTGACCCGGGCCACATAGTCGAGGGCGGCCAGCAGCTGGCTCTCGTAGCCCTCGCCGGCGTCGTCCAGCACCTTCAGGCTGATCAGCTTGCAGCGCGGAGCGACCCCTTGCAGCGGCGTCTTCAGCGCCTCGGCCCTGGACTGGATGCGGTCGTGGGCGTCGCGCTCGGTGCGCACCCGAACGGCCCCCGGCTTCTTCACCCGCGCGGTCCCGTTGCGGACCTGGAAGGGCGTCGCCCCGGCGATGATGCCGGCCACGTGGGTGCCGTGGCCGAAGCCATCGGTCAGGGGCGAGCCGGCGTCGGTGAAGTCGCGGTGCTCCAGCCGCACCTGGGTCTGCAGGGTGGAGGCGGCGGGCGCCGGCCCCGACTGCGGCGGCTTCAGGGTGTCGAAGGTGGAAAAGTGCGGATGGTCGCCCTCGATGCCGCTGTCGGCCAACGCCCAGACGATGCCTTCGCCGTCGGCCGCGAACGACTTGTGGCAGACGTCGGCCTTGATGATCCGCATCGAGCGGTCGAGGAAGGGCTCCAGCGGCCGGTCCAGCCAGACCTTGTAGATCCCCGGCGGGCCGCCCCTTCCGCCATGGTCGGCCGCCACCAGCGCCTGGAGTTCCTCCAGCGTCAGGCGGACGAAGACGTGGTGGCGGCTGGCCTCGAAGTCGGCCCGCTCCGCCAGCCCCCCGCCCATGTCGCCCATCAGCCGCGAGAGCTTGTCCTTGGCCCCGTCGCGGCCGTCCGGGTGGTTGAGGTTGAGGTCGAGGATGACCCTGAGGGCGCGGTCGCCGCCGGCCTCCGCGGCTTCCTGGTAGCGCCGAACCAGAACCGGGGAGACGACGTAGGGCGCGAAGATCTCCTCCAGCCGCCGCTTCTTCTCCAGGTTGTCGTCATGCTCGGCCATCGGCCACCTCCGGCGGTACAGTAGAGCACTGCAACCTTAGCGCGCCAACACCGCGATCTTCGTCGGCGCCCGAGGTGGGCGCCGCCCGTGGCTCAGGCTTGCGCGTCGACCGGAAAGTCCGCAGGGTCGCGGCCATTCAAGATGAGAATATTTCGGGAGGAGTTCATGAGCGCGCGCGTCAATCCCAACGGCAAACTGGCCGGCAAGGTGGCTCTGGTCACCGGCGCCAGCCGCGGCATCGGCGAGGCCATTTCCGCCCGCCTGGCCCAGGAAGGGGCGAAGGTCGTGGCCAGCGCCCGCACCGCCGAGGCCGGCGACAGCCGCCTGCCCGGCACCCTGCACGACACCGTCGACCGCATCCGCAAGGCCGGCGGCGAGGCCACCTTCATCAAGGCCGACCTGTCCAACGCCCAGGAGCGCGAACGCCTCGTGGAGGAGACGGTGGCGACCTACGGCCCCATCGACATCCTCGTGAACAACGCGGCGATCACCTACTTCATCCCGGTGACCGACTTCCCGGAGAAGCGGTTCAAGCTGATGATGGAGGTGCAGGTCTACGCGCCCTTCCACCTCGCCCAGCTCGTGCTGCCGTCGATGATCGAGCGGCGCACCGGCCACATCGTGAACATCTCGTCGGGCGCCGGCATGCACCCCAAGCCGCCCTACACCGGCGCGGGCCGCGGCGGCACCGTCTACGGCATGTGCAAGGCCGCGCTGGAGCGGTTCACCACGGGCCTGGCCTCGGAGGTCGCCCAGCACAACATCGCGGTGAACGTGGTCTCCCCGGGCCTGGTGGCGACGCCGGGCGTGGCGGTGCACGGGCTGATCAACGAACAGACCAAGGACCGGGTGCAGCCGATCGAATACATCGCCGAGGCGGTGTTCCAGCTTGCGTCCGGCGATCCCGCCACTCAAACCGGCGGCATCCACTATGCGGCGCCGTTCCTGAAGGAGCTGAGGATCGAACCGGCGGAACTGGTCTGACCTGCGACATCACGCCGCAGGACGGGGTAACTCGACCTTGAGTCCGAACGGCGTTCCCTGGGACCCAATGCAATCAGGGAACGCCGATGACCCTCCCGGCGGTTCAAACGACGGGCGACGGCGCCTTCTTCGCGCTGTCGGCCGTTCCCATGGCCGTGCTCGACGCCGAACGCCGGGTCCGCTCGGCGAATTCGGCGTGGGCGGCTCTGACCGGCCGCCGGCCGGCGGACCTGACCGGCCTGTTCCTGGCCCAGGCGCTGCCGCCCGAGGCGGTCAACCACCACCCTTTCGAGATCATGTCGGCCGACGGCGCGGTCCGCCGGCTGCGGCTGGACCTGCAACCGGTGGGCGCCGACGCCCTGGCCATGCTGGTGGACATGACCTCCGAAACCGTCGCTGACGGGCTTCTGCATGATCCGGACAACATCCGCGACCAGCTGCTGCGCGACGCCACCATCGGGGTGTGGCGCTACGATCCGGACACCCAGATCTACCACTTCTCCACCAACCTCGACCTCGGCTGGGGGATCGCGGCGGCCACGGACCTGGCCGCGCTGGTTTCGGTGCAGCACCGCGAGGACGCGCCGCTCGACGCCGAGGTGCGCGAGACGATCACCCGACATGGCGGCCAGGCCGAGCGTGAGATCCGCTGCCGCCACGCCGACGGCCACTGGATGCACCTGAATGTCCGTGTGTGGACGCCCCTTCGGATGCAAGAGGTTTTCGGAGAGGTTCAGCGTCACGGTTTCAGGTGCTTCCGTGTGTCCGGCCTGTTGACGCGGCTCATCACGGCCGCTGGCCTGTAT
>JAQVDF010000244.1 GCA_028698405.1 Phenylobacterium sp.
TGGGCACGCCTGAACGGCTGCATCCCGTGCAGAAGGCCTTCCTCGAGCACGACGCCTTCCAGTGCGGCTACTGCACGCCCGGGCAGATCTGTTCGGCGGCGGCGCTGCTGAAGGAACTGGAGGCCGGCTGGCCCAGCCAGGAGACGGCGGACCTGACGGCGCCGCTCGCGGTCACCGACGACGAGCTGCGCGAGCGGATGAGCGGCAACATCTGCCGCTGCTCGGCCTATCCGCAGATCATCGCCGCCATCAAGGACGTGCTGGGAGAGACCGCATGAGGCCGTTCACCTACGAGCGGGCGGCCGATGTCGGCGAGGCGGTGAAGCGCGCCGCCGAGACGCCGGGCGCCCGGTTCATCGCCGGCGGGACGAACCTGCTGGATCTGATGAAGCTGCATATCGAGACGCCGACGCACCTGATCGACGTCGGCCGCCTGCCGCTGTCGCAGATCGAACCCACGGCCGAGGGCGGCCTGCGGATCGGGGCGATGGCCAGCAACAGCCAGGTGGCGGGCGAGGAGACCGTGAAGCGGCGCTATCCGGTGCTGGCGCGGGCGATCCTGGCCGGGGGTAGCCAGCAGCTGCGCAACAAGGCCAGCGTCGGCGGCAACCTCCTGCAGCGCACCCGCTGCGCCTACTTCTACGACACCACCAAGCCCTGCAACAAACGCCGGCCAGGCTCCGGCTGCGGGGCGCTGGAGGGGCTGAACCGCAACAGCGCCATTCTCGGCCAGAGCACCGCCTGCATCGCCACCCACCCATCCGACATGGCCGTGGCGCTGGCGGCGTTGAACGCCGTGGTGGAGACCGCCCTGCCGGACGGGACGGCAGGGCGGCTGCCGGTGCTCGACCTGCACCGCCTGCCGGGGGACACGCCGCACATCGAGACGGCGCTTGCGCCCGACGAACTGATCACCGCCGTGGTGCTGCCACCGCCCCCCGAGGGCGGGCAGGTCTACCGCAAGGCCCGCGACCGGGCCTCCTATGCCGGCGGTCTGGCCAGCGTCGCGGTGGTCGGCGGGCGCATCGCGCTGGGCGCGGTGGCCCACAAGCCCTGGCGTGCGGAGAAGGCCGAGGCGGCGCTCGCCGCCGGCGCCGCGCCCGCCGAGGCGATGGCCGCCGAGCTGGCCGAGGCCCGCGACAACGGCCGCAACGGCTTCAAGATCGCCCTGACCGCCCGCCTGGGCGCCGCCGCCCTGGCCGAAGCTTCCGGGAGCACGCCATGAGCTCTGTGGCCGACTACGCGCTGCCCAACCCGATCCACGAAAACCGCTCCGGCCTGATCGGCAAGCCGGTGGACCGCTACGAGGGGCCGCTGAAGGTCACCGGCACGGCGGCCTACGCCTACGAGGTCGTCCCGCCCAGTCCGCCGGCCTACGGGGTGATGACGCCGGCCGCCATCGCCCGCGGCCGCGTCGTCGCGGTGGAAACCGCCGAGGCCGAGGCGTCTCCCGGCGTTCATCTCGTCTGGAGCCACCTCAACGCGCCCCGCCAGGCGCCGCGCGGGACCAAGGTGCATCCGCGCAGTACGGGCGTTTCCAAGCCGGTGTTCGACAGCGATCGGGTGACCTACTTCGGCCAGTCCGTCGCCTTCGTGCTGGCCGACACCCTGGAGAACGCCACGGCCGCCGCCGCCCTGGTGAAGGTGTCCTACGAGGCCGAGCCGATCGAGGTCGTGCTGGCCCAGAACGTCGGCCGCGCCGAACAGCCGCCCGGCGAGGAGGACGTTGAGATCGGCGACTTCGAGCGGGGCTTCTCCGAGGCGCCGGTCCAGCTCGACCAGAGCTGGACCACGCCGCTGCAGAACCACTGCCAGATGGAGCCCTGCGCCACCACCGCCTGGTGGGAGGGGCCTCGGCGCTGCGTCGTCCACACCTCGGTGCAGATGGTCAAGCCCGCCCAGCACGGCCTGGCCGAGACCCTCGGCCTCGACCGCGACGACGTCCACCTGATGACCCGCTACATCGGCGGCGGCTTCGGCGGGAAGGGCCAGACCTACGAGGACCTGGTGCTCGCCGCGCTGGCCTCGCGCGAGCTCGGCCGGCCGGTGAAGGTCGCTTTCACCCGCCAGCAGATGTTCCACGCCACCATCCACCGCCCGGCCACCATCCAGCGGGTGCGGCTGGGCGCCGACAAGGACGGCCGCCTGACCGCCCTGTCGCTGATGACCACGACCCACTGCGAGCGGGACGGGGACTTCACCGAGCACGCCTCCAACTTCTGCCGGAGCCTCTACGCCGCGCCCAACCGGCTGACCGGGCACCGACTGGTGCGGCTCGATCTGCCGCACGCCGGGGCCATGCGCGCGCCGGGCGAGGCCTCCGGGATGCTGAGCCTCGAATGCGCCATGGACGAGCTGGCCGAACGGCTCGGCCTCGACCCCGTCGAGCTGCGCATCCGCAACGAGCCGGAGGTGGACCCCGAGACCGGCAAGCCGTTCTCGCTGCGCCAGCTGGTGCGCTGCATGAAGGAAGGCGCCCAGATGTTCGGCTGGGACCGGCGCAACCCGCGCCCGCGCCAGACCCGCGAGGGCCGCTGGTGGGTCGGCATGGGCATGGCCGCCGCCATCCGCGGCAACTTCCTCTTGCCCGCCAAGGCCAGCTTCTCGGTCGACCGTGACGGGGTGATCACCGTCCGCCAGGGCATGACCGACATCGGCACCGGCAGCTATACGGTGCTGGCCCAGATCGCCGCCGAGACCATGGGCGTGCCGCTTGAGCAGGTGCGGGTGGAGATCGGCGATTCCGAGCTGCCCCCGGCCCCGGGCTCGGGCGGCCAGTTCGGCGCCGCCACGGCCGGCTCGGCCGCGCTGGCCGCCGGGATGAACCTGCGCAAGGCGATCGCCGAGCTGGCGGTGTCCGACCCCGGCTCGCCGCTGCACGGGGGCGATCCGGCCAAGGTGCAGTTCCAGGACGGCGGGGTGGCGCTGGAGAACAGGGCCGAGAGCCTGGCCTCGCTGATCGCCCGCGCCGCGCCCGACGGCCTGACGGTCGAGGGCGACAGCCGCCCGGCGGCCGACGCCCGTAACTGGAGCCAGCACACCTACGGCGCCCACTTCTGCGAGGTCGGCGTCGAGGCCGACACCGGCGAGGTGCGGGTGCGGCGAATGCTGGGGGTGTTCGGGGCCGGCCGGATCATCAACTGGAAGACCGCGCGCAGCCAGCTGACCGGCGGGATGATCTGGGGCGTCGGCTCGGCGCTCACCGAAGCCAACAGCCCGGACCCGCGCTACGGCTCGCTGATCGGCCAGGATCTGGCCCAGTACCTGGCGCCCGTACAGCTCGACATCGGCGAGCTCGACGCGATCATGCTCGACGAAGTGGACGACAAGGCCAACCCGATGGGCATCAAGGGCGTCGGCGAACTCGGCATCTCCGGCGCCGGCGCGGCCGTCGCCAACGCCATCTACAACGCCTGCGGCGTCCGCGTGCGCGACTACCCGATCACGCCGGACAAGCTGATCGCGGGCGGGCTGTAGGGACTCCTTCTCCCGCGGGGGAGAAGGATCGAAATGACTACCCCGCCTGGGCGGCGGCGCGGAGTTCGCCGAGGACGCGGGCGAGATCGCCTTCGCGGAAGGGCTTCTGCAGCACGGGCGAGCCGCGGTCGACGTCGCGCAGGCCGGCGTCGCCATAGCCGGTCGCAAAGGCGAACGGCGCCCCCTTCTCGCGGAGCAGGTCGGCGAGCGGGAAGATCGGCTGGCCGCCGAGATTGACGTCGAGCACCGCGCAGTCGAGCTCGGTCTCGTTGGCCAGGGCGATGGCTTCCTCGAGACGGGAGGCCGGCCCGATGACCTCGCAGCCCAGGTCTCCCAGCATGTCCTCGATGAGCATCGAGACCATCATCTCGTCCTCGACGACGAGGACCTTGAGGCCTTCGAGGTTGACGGCGTCGCTCATCGACAGGGCTCCGTTACGCGCTCGCAGCGAGTCCAGCACAGGCGGAGGCTGGCGGCCAGCGGCAAACGTGACGTGTCGTGCATTCGCTCGCGCGCCCCCTCCAGGTCCATGCATAACACCTTGGCCGTGGTCGAGTTCCTGCCGCCGCTAGTCGTCGTCCCCATCCTGCACCAGCGGCGAGGATATCCGCAGGCCGGTGATCTGGTTGCGCTCTCGCCGGACGACCTGGAAACGGTGGCCGTGGAAGATGAAGGTCTGGCCGACCTTCGGAATGGTCTGGGTCTCGTGGATCACCAGGCCGGCGACGGTGACGGCGTGCTCGTCGGGCAGGTTCCAGTCCATCGCACGGTTAAGGTCGCGAATGGCCACGGAGCCG
>JAQVDF010000245.1 GCA_028698405.1 Phenylobacterium sp.
GCTCCGCTCATCGCGACCTGACGTCGGGGTGCAAGGCTGGTTCTTCGCCCCACTAGGGGCGCCCCGGGGCGGTGGCCCGCATTGTCAAAGCTCCGCCGTAAGCGATGGTTGCAGGATCCGGTCCTGCGCGGCCGGCGTGTCGTTTCGCCGGGGGGCGACGTGAGAGTTGCGATGGCCGACCAGTCGCCCGGGACGGGGCGCGACGACGGTCCGGAGCCCGAGCTCGTCGCTGCGCTGGGCGCGGCGCTGCTCGACCCCTCCTGGCAGGAGGGCCTGCTGGTCTGCGACCGCGCGTTCCGCATCGTGTTCTGCAGCCGCTCGGCTGCAGCCCTGATGGGTCTGCCCGACCCCGCGCCGGTCGGCGAGAGCCTGTGGGAGCTGCAGCCCGAGCTGCAGGGCGGCCTGATCGAGCTGCGCTATCGCAGCGCCATGCAGAGCGGCGACGCCGGCGAGTTCGTGGTGCCGGCCCACGACGTGGACGACGGCTGGATCGAGGTCCGCAGCCTGCCGCTGCCCCAGGCGATGGGCTTCCTGTTGCGCGACGTTTCCGAGCGCGAGCGGGGGGAGCGGCGGCTGCGCGAGATGAACACCAACCTGCGGCTGGCCCACAAGGCGGCGCAGGCGGCGAGTTGGGAGCTGCGGCGGGGGCGCGAGCTGCACTGGCTGGACGTGGCGGCGGCGCGCCAGCTTCTGGGCGCGCCGCGCGCCTCGCCGTTCGATGCGCCATTGCCGGACTGGTCGGACCTGGTGTCCGCCGAAGACCGCCCCAAGCTGGATCAGGCGATGGTCGCCCTGGCGGACAAGGGCGAGGCGACGTTCGAGTTCAAGGTGATCGGCCGCGACGGCGTCGAGCGGTGGCTGGAGTCCCGCGGATTCGTCACCGAGCGCGATCCGAAGGGCGGCATCGCCCGGGTGCTCGGCATCACCCTGGACGTCACCGCCCGGCACATCGCCGAGGCCGTCCTGCGGAGCGAGATCGCCGAGCGTGAAAAGGCCGAGACCCACCTGCGGCTGCTGATCAACGAACTGAACCACCGGGTGAAGAACACCCTCGCCTCGGTGCAGTCGATCGCCCGCCAGACGCTGCGCCATGACGCGGCTCCCGGCGCGCTGGAGCTGTTCGAGGCGAGGCTTCAGGCGCTGGCCTGGACTCATGACGTGCTGACCCGCGAGCACTGGGCAGGCGCATCGCTGGACGAGATGGTCCGGCGCATCCTTTCGCCGCACGAGGCGGGCGAGGGGGCCAGGTTCGAGGCCTCCGGCCCGCCGGTGCGGCTGTCGCCGCAGATGGCGCTGGCGCTGGCCATGGGGCTGCACGAACTGGCCACAAACGCGGTCAAGTACGGCGCGCTGTCGGCGCCCAAGGGCCGGGTGCGGATCAACTGGCACGTCGCCGCCCAGGCTGGGGAACGTCCGGAACTCACTCTGCGCTGGCGCGAGCTGGGCGGGCCCAGGGTGCGGCCCCCTACGCGGCGGGGGTTCGGTTCGCACCTGATCGAGCGGGGCCTGGCGGCCGAGCTCGGGGGCGGGGCGGAGATGGTGTTCGCCCCCTCCGGGCTGAAGTGCGTGATCCGGGCGCGGCTCGACTAGGCCGAGCGGCGGTGGGCCGCCACCGCACGGCCGGCGCGCCAGGCAAGCCACGCCGCCGGTCCCATGCCGAGCGCGCAGAAGAGGAAGGGCGCATCGATCGCCAGCCCGAACAGCGCTCCGGCGATGGCCGGCCCGAGCACCCGGGCGGCCGAGCCGGCGGCGTTGTTGGCCCCCAGCGTCGAGCCCTGTTTGTCCGGCGGCGCCGAGTGGGAGATCAGCGCCGAGGTCGCTGGCTGTGACATGGTGTGGCCGGCCGTGGCCGCGATCAGCGCCACGACCACCAGCCAGGTCTGACCGCTGAGGGCGGTGACTAGCACCGCGATTCCGGTGATGGTGAGGCCGCCGACGATGGTCGCCGTCTCGCCGATGCGGCGGACCACGAAGCCCGAGAAGAAGCCCTGCGCCAGCGCCGCGGCGACGCCAGTCAGGGAGATCACCTGGCTGATCTGGCGTGCGCCCCAGCCCCACTTGGCCGCGCCCCAGAGGCCCAGCACCGCCCATAGCGAGGAGAAGGCGAGGAAGCCCAGGAAGGTGGCGCCGAGGATCTTGCGCAGCACCGGCGAGCCGAGGGCGTCGGTCAGCGCGGCGATGGGGTTGGGTCTGGCGGGAACCGTCGCCGCCGAGCGGCCGCGGCTCTCGCGCACGAAGGCCAGCGCCCCCAGGCCCGCCATCCAGCAGAGCGCCGTGGCGGCCAGCAGCGGCGGCCGGAAGCCGGCTTCCCCCGCGTTCTCGATGAACAGGAAGCCGCCCAGGGCCGGGCCCACCACGAAGCCGATTCCGAACGCGGCCCCGATCAGCCCGAGCCGCCCGGCCAGCCGGCTCGGCGGCGAGATGTCGACGATGTAGCCCTGGATGGTGGAGATGTTGCCGCTGAAGAAGCCGGCGACGAAGCGGGCCAGGATCGCCAGCCAGATCCCCGGCGCGTAGGCCAGCGCCACGTATCCGAGGCCCGACGTGAAGATGGTCAGCAGCAGCACCGGCTTGCGGCCGATGCGGTCCGACAGCCGTCCCCAGGTCAGCTCGCCGATGAACTGGCCGGCAGAGAACACCGAGAACATCAGGGTGACCTGCCAGGGCGCGGCGTCGAACACCTCGGCGTAGAAAGGCAGCAGCGGGATCACCACGCCGAAGCCGATCAGGCTCATGAAGACGATCAGCAGCAGCACCGCCAGGGCGAGCCGCCCGCCGCCTGCGGCTTCGCCGTTGTCCCGATCGTCGACCATGGCGGCGGGCTGTAGCCTGCGGCGCCCCTGCCGTCGAGCGAGCGTTTCCCTCCCCTCGGGAGAGGGGAGCGTCAGACGGCGTCGCCGCGACCGAGCCAGATGGCCACGGCCGTTCGGTTGGGACCGACCTGGCGGATCGCCTGTTTCAGTTCGTCGACGGTGGCGTCGAGCCGCTCCGACCAGTAGGTCAGCTGCGCGTGGTCCTTCGGGTCGATCAGCGGCGGAGGCTCGAAGGCGCGCGGCTCGTCGGGACGCATCGCGGTCTCCCGTCACTCCCAGTAGAAGGAAAACACGGGTCCGCGGTCGATGTTCCTGCCGTTGTCCGGGTCAGGCGTGACTCGCCGGCGTCACCAGCCTCAGCGCCACCTGGGCTGCGTAGCGCAGCGCGACGTCCACGGCCGCCAAGGCCCCGGCCTGGCTGCCCTCGGCGCCGGCGGCGACCGTCACGCCGTCCTCGTCGAAGACGCACCACGTCCATCCAGTTTCGGACTGGCTCAGGGTATAGGCCAATCTGCCCATGATCGCCTCCTGACCGCATTCAGCGGCGCTCGGAGCCTAACAACCAGCCCTGTCCGTCTTGGTTCGTCCGCCGGCGCGGGGATTGCCGCAAAATTCTGCAAGACTGGCGAAATGTCGCAGCTTCTGGTATGAACCGCGGCATCCCGAAGCCCCCGGAGTATCTGCGATGCATGGCGCACGGACGTCGGCGGCGAGCCTGACGGGCATCTGGCAAGGCATCTACAGCTATGACGACGGGCGCGAGGACGCCCCGTTCGTGGCGACCCTGCTGGACCTGGGCGGCGCGATCAGCGGCACGACGCACGAGCCCTGTCCGATCGGCGCCTCGTCCACCGGGCTGGCGTTCGCCGAGATCATCGGGCGCCGGGTGGGCGTGACGGTGGCCTTCTCCAAGACCTACGACGGGACCAGCGGGCTCGACCACACCGTGCTTTACGAGGGCGCGCTGAGCTCCGACGGCGACGAGATCGAAGGAGCCTGGCTGATCCCGGGCGGCTCGGTCGGCCGGTTCATGATGATCCGCGGCGGCGGCCGCAAGGAAGGCGCGGCCCTGGAGATGGCCGCCGCCGCCTAGGGTGTCCGCTTGGACGCCGCCTGCCACAGTCGGGCGGCGGTGCGTTCGACGTCCGACCGGGGGTCGGTCAGGTTCAGCCGGGACTTGAACTGCAGCCCGATCTCCGCGTCGCGGCACCAGGCGATATCGGCTTCGAAGGCCAGCCCCGTCTTGACGATCACCAGATAGACCGGCCGCGACAGCAGCTGCGCCGCCTTCAGCCTTACCCGCGCGCCGGTGGCCGAAACGTCGCGAATGACACAGGGCTCGGCCCGGGTCGCCGGGCCGTGCAGCACGAGGCCGGCCACCGACACATCGCTGCGCTGGGCGCGGCGCGGTTCGACCGGATCGATCTTGGCGGCGGGCGAGCGTGCATTCATC
>JAQVDF010000246.1 GCA_028698405.1 Phenylobacterium sp.
TCAACAAGCTCAAGCACTTCAGGCGCTTCGCCACTCGTTACGACAGGCTCGTCATCCACTACGCAGCCTTCGTCCATCTCGCCGCAGCCATGATCTGGATGCGCTGAATGTCGATTCTACCTAGCGCTCAGCCGGCGAACCCGCCCTCGTCGAGGAAGGTCTGCTCCTCGGGCGTCGTCGCGCGGCCGAGGCAGGGGTTGCGATGCGGGAAGCGGCCGAACCGCTCGACGATCTCGCGGTGGATCTCGGCCCATTTCAGCGTCTCGGCGTCGCCCGTCTCGTCCCGATGGGCCGCGCACAGCCGGCACGACAGCGCCTGGTCTTCCGGATACTCGGAGTGCTCGAAGGGCAGGTAGAAGAAGGGCCGCAGCGGCGGCTCGACCTGGCGGTCGAAGCCGGCCTCGACGGCGGCGCGGGCGATGGCGCGGGCCTTTGGGTCGGTCGCGAAGGCGTGAGCCGAGCCGCGGTAGAGGTTGCGCGGGAACTGGTCGAGCAGGATCAGCAGGGCCAGCGCGCCTTGCGCTGTCTCCGCCCAGTGATCGTACTCGCCGCGGGCGGCGGCGTGGTGAACCGGTTCGAAGCGCAGGCGGATGGCCTCGTCGAACGCCTTGTCCTTGGCGAACCACTTGGTTGGTCCGGCGCTGCGCCAGAAGCCGAGCACGTCCTGCGGGCTGGCCGCCATTACGGGTCTTCCTCCTTCAGAACCAGTCGAGGTCGGTGCGCCGGCCGCCGGCGATCACGCCCTTGAGCCTGGCCCGCCCGTCGCGCCCGACAGAAACGATCGCCACGGCCTCGGCGGCCTCGGGGCCGCCCCGCAGCGCCGCCTCGATGGCCTGGGCCTCTTCCTGGTCGGCATGGATGCGGTCGATGCCGATGTCCAGGGCCACGCGGGTCGGCTCGCCGCCCAGGCAGGACGCCTCGCCGCGCACGGCCACCGGCCCCAGCTTCAGCGCCGCCTCCCGCGTGGCGGCGGCTCCCGCCAGCCGGTGGACCGGCCCGTTCGGCGTCAGCGCCAGCCAGCCCTGGTCGCCGCCGTCGGGGCATGGGACGCCCTCGGGCAGGGCGTGGACGAGCTGCAGCGCCGCGTAGTGGCCGGTGAGCAGGCTGCGCGGGTCGAACGCCTCCATGGCCAGGCGGACCTCCTGGCCGCGGGCGCGGGCCTGGCCCTCGGCGACCACCAGCCCCACCAGGGCGAGCGCGAGGCCGGCCCCTGCGACGAGGATGCGGAGCGGCAGCGAGGGCTTCACGCCGCCGCCCTCCGGCGCATCAGCCAGCCGGCGATCAGGGCCGCCAGAGCGCTGACCAGGAAGACGCCGGCCGCGCTCATCAGGCCCAGGCCGAGATCGAACAGGATCGCGCACACCGCTCCGATCAGCGAGACGATGGCCAGGCCCGCCGCCGCGCCGTGCTGGTCGGCTCTGGCCAGGGCCAGCAGGCCGGCGGACAGCGCCAGCCAGACGATGCGGTGCGGCAGGCCCTCGAAGGCGCCGCCCTCGAACCCGGCCATCACGAAGAAGCCGAGCGCCCCCAGAACGCACCATCCGAACAGCGCGCCCGCGACCGCCCCGGCGGCGTCCCGCTTCCAGCGCACGGCCGCCGCGGCCGCGGCGAAGGCGGCGGCGGTGAGCAGCAGGCCGGCGTCGGTCGGCGGCCCGAGCCGCATCAGCGCCAGGAGCGCGCCGACCACCAGCCCGAGTCCTGCGACGTGGGCCAGCGGCGCCGAGCGCCACTTCCAGGCGAGCGCCACGCCCAGCGGCGCGCCGAAGATCAGCCAGGGCGGCTCGGCCGCCTCGCGGAACGGCCCGTCGGAGATGTCGCCCAGGCCCAGCAGCACCAGCCCGGCCATCGCCGCGCCGCTCGAGCGGCCGGCCAGGGCCAGCAGGCCGGCGGCCAGCCCCGCGCCGTGCAGCGCGGCCGGCGGGCTGCCGGCGATATCGAAGATCTGCCCCGTCAGGCCGATGGCGGCGGCGTAGACCAGGGCGGCCAGGGCCAGCAGGCCGTTGCGCAGGCCGGGCCGTTCCCGCCTCGCCGCCCAGGCCGCCCCGCCGCACAGCGACAGGAACACCGCCAGCACCAGCACGAAGCGGGCGATCCTGGGGATGGCGTCCCAGTTGGCGGCCACGAAGGCGATGATCGCGATGCCGAGGAAGACCGCGCCCACGGCGGCCAGGGTCGTGGCCGCGTCCAGCCGGCGGCTCTCGCCCACGTCGGCTAGGATCGCCGCGCGGTTCTCGGCCGGCACCAGGCTCGCGCCGATCCAGCGGTCGAGATCCTGCTCCAGCCTCTGTCGGTAGCCCGCCATCGGCCCCCTTCCGTCGCCCTTCGGCGCCGACCGTCCCGCAAGCCGGGCGCGGGCGCAAGCGGTGCAAGGTTTGCGCGCGAGGCCGGCCGGCGTCATGGTTTCGGCCAAGAGAGAGGGAGGGACGCCCATGAACCCGGATGCCGAGTTCGACATCATCGTCTACGGCGCGAGTGGCTTCACCGGCCGGCTGGTCGCCGAACACCTGGCCGGCCGCTACGGCGTGGGCGGCGAGGTCCGCTGGGCGATGGCCGGGCGCAGCGCCGACAAGCTCGCCGCCGTCCGCGACGAGATCGGCGCCCCGGCGCAGACGCCGCTGGTGGTCGCCGACGCCGACGATCCGGCCTCGCTGGAGGCCATGGTGCGGCGGACCAAGGCGGTGGTGACCACGGTCGGTCCCTATCAGCTCTACGGCTCCGCGCTGGTCGCCGCCTGCGCCAGGGCCGGGACGGACTACCTGGACCTGTGCGGCGAGCCCAACTGGATGCGGGCGATGATCGACGCGCACGAGGCCGAGGCGAAGGCCAGCGGGGCGCGGATCGTCTTCTCCTGCGGCTTCGATTCCATCCCCTTCGAACTCGGCGTCTACTTTCTGCAGGAGACCGCCAAGGCCAGGCTCGGCCACCCGGTCCCGCGCGTGAAGGCGAGGGTGCGCGGGATGCAGGGCGGCTTTTCCGGGGGCACGGCCGCCAGCCTGCGGGCCACCATGGCCGCGCTGGCCAAGGACCCGAGCCTCTTCCAGATCCTCGCCAGCCCGTTCGGCCTGGTCCCCGGCTTCGAGGGCCCGCCGCAGCCGCCGGGCAACGCGCCCGAGCACGACCCGGACGTGGACGCCTGGGTGGCTCCGTTCGTGATGGCGCCGATCAACACCAAGAACGTCCACCGTTCGAACGCCCTGATGGGCCATCCCTACGGGACCGACTTCGTCTACGACGAGATGGTCATCGCCCCGAGCGAAGAGGCGGCTAAAGGCATGGCCCAGGCGTCCGGCGGGGGGCTGGGCGGCGAGGGCGGCCCCAAGCCCGGCGAGGGGCCCAGCAAGGAAGAGCGGGAGGCCGGCTTCTTCGACGTAGTCTTCGTCGGCATCGACCGAGACGGGACGAAACTGCGGGCCTCGGTGAAGGGCGACAAGGACCCCGGCTACGGCTGCACCTCCAAGATGATCGCCGAGGCGGCCATATGCCTGGTGGGTGCGCGCAAGGACGTCCCCGGCGGGGTCTGGACCCCGGGCGCGGCGATGCAGGGCGACCTGATCGCGCGGCTCGAGGCCAATGCGGGCATGAAGTTCGAGGCCGAGTAAGGCCGCGCGGGCGGCGTTTGCGACAAGCCGCCTACGTAGAAATGCTTAGTGATTCCTCCCGAATTTCCCGCTGGCCGGGAGAAGAGCAAGGTGCGCTCCAAGATTGGAGCCACCGCCATGATCCAGACCCTGATCCTGACCGGAGCCGTCGTCGCCCTCACCCTGCTGATGGTGAGCATGGCCATCGCCAAGCTCTGGGACGACGCCAAGGCCGCCGAAGCCGCCGCAACGCCGGTCGCCAAGCCGAACGTGACCCCCGCCCGACGCCCCGATCTGGACGTCGTGCACATGAGGGAGGCCGCCTGATCGCCTGACGGAGTGAAGGCCATCCCTTGACCTTTGCGCAAAAAAACGGTCGATAGCGCCGCCTTTGCTGCGGTGCCGTTGCGCAAGGCCCGCGGCCTTCACGTGTTCAGGAGAACGATCATGCGCGTCTACTACGACCGCGACGCCGACATTTCCCGCATCCTGGACAAGAAGATCGCCGTAGTGGGCTACGGCAGCCAGGGCCGCGCGCATGCGCTCAACCTAGTGGACTCTGGCGTGAAGAACGTCGCCGTGGCCCTCCGTCCGGGCTCGGCCACCGCCAAGAAGGTGGAAGCCGACGGCCTGAAGGTTATGAGCGTGGCCGAGGCCGCCGCCTGGGCCGATGCCATC
>JAQVDF010000247.1 GCA_028698405.1 Phenylobacterium sp.
CGTCAGGGCGGTGCTGGGCCAGCAGATCACCGTCTCCGCGGCCACCCGCCTGGCCGGCCGCCTGGTCGAGGCCTATGGGCAGCCGTTGCCCGCAGAGCTCGCCGAGCCCGGCCTGACGCACCTGTTTCCGGCCCCCGAGCGGCTGGTCGGCGCCGACATCGCAGCGCTCGGCATGCCGAGGTCGCGCGGCCATGCGCTGGAGCGGCTGGCGGCTGCGGCGCTGGCCGACCGGGGCCTGTTCACGCCCTACGGAGACCTGGACGCCCAGGTCGCGCGGCTCAAGGCCCTGCCCGGGATCGGCGAGTGGACGGCGCAGTACATCGCCCTTCGCGAGCTTCGCGAGCCTGACGCCTTCCCGCACGGCGACGTCGCGCTGGTGCGGGCGCTGGAGCGGCTGGGCGGCCAGCGGCCGAGCTTCGCCGAGCTCGCCGCGCGCGCCGAGCGCTGGCGGCCCTGGCGCGCCTACGCCGCCCTGCACCTGTGGTCCGCCGACGCCGTCCCGGCCGGCCCCAAGACTCTCAAGGAGCGCAAGCATGCCAAACAGGCCGCCTGAACGGGCCCTGCTGGACCGGATCCCGACCCCGGTGGGCGAGGCGCTGGTCGTCACCGACGCAGCGGGCGCACTGCTCGCCTTCGACTTCGAGGACTACGAGCCGCGCATGACGCGGCTGCTGGCCCGCTACCACGGCAAGGTCGATCTCGTGGCTGGGCGCTCGCCGGTGCGGCCGGCGGTGGAGGCCTATTTCGCCGGCGAGTTCTCGGCGCTGGAGGGGCTGCCGCGTCGGCGGGCCGGCACCGCCTTCCAGCAGCGGGTGTGGGAGGCGCTGCTGACGATCCCGCCCGGCGAGACGCTGAGCTACCGTGGGCTGGCCGAGCGGATCGGCGCGCCGACCGCGGTGCGGGCCGTCGGCCTGGCGAACGGGGCCAATCCGGTGGGCGTCGTCGTGCCCTGCCACCGGGTGATCGGCGCGGACGGCTCGCTGACCGGCTACGGCGGCGGGCTCTCCCGAAAGGCCTGGCTGCTGGCCCACGAAGGCGCCCGGTTCAGGCCGCCGCTCGCGGCCTGAGCTTCGGGAGATTGCCGAAATTTCATGTTCTGCGACGTTGCCGCAAGGCGGCGCTTAACGGATAACCAACCGGCGCGGAGTCGTATCGGACACTTGGGAGAGCTCCGATGGCTACCTTGACCGAAATCGTGACGGCGATGGTCGTGCACTCGTCCGCCGCCGCCTATTCGCACTTCGGCGTGGCCGTCGAGGTGAAGACGACCGAGCGTCCCGCTCCGGTCGCGCGCACCGTCTCGCGCGTTTCGCCGCCCAAGTCGCTGAAGCCCGCGTCCGCTGTCCGCGACGATGCGGATTGCCCTGAATCCGGCGGGCGCGTCGTCAAGGCCTGAGGCCCGAAAACGCGACAATCCGTAGCCGATGGCGCGCGGCGGTTTGCGTGCCTGCGCCGTTCGGCGGTAATCCTTATGTGGGCCGGGCGGCGTCGCTGATCGGCCGAGGGTGGTGGGAAAGGCCGATTGTCGGGCCGCGCATGAAGATCAAGAAGCGGCGTCAGCCGGCGAATTTCCAGTCTCTCAGCGACGAGCCGGCCGAGGCGCTGGCGGAACCGCCGGCCGAGCTGGCGGATCCCGAGCCCGAGGTCGAGCTCGGCTACGTGTTCCGCAAGCGGCAGACGGGCTTCCAGCCGGCGATCGGTGGCCCGCTGTCGCCCATCGAGGCCCAGCCGCCGGCGCCGGTCGAGGCGGTAGACGACGAGGACGACCCCACGCCTGCCTTCACGCCGATTTCGCCCCAGCCGCCCGTGCGTCTGCGCGCCGACGCCGTCAAGCCGCCGCCCGGCGGGCCGGTCTGGGGCGCTGCCTTCGCGCTGTCGGTCCTGGCGCTGTTCCCTATCGCCTACGCCTGGGGCCTGCGCGACGCCGGGTCGAGCCTGTCGGCCGACGTGTTCGCCAAGACCGTCTTCTTCGTCATCGCCCTGCTGCCGGCGCTGTTCGTGTGGGCCGGCGCCTGGCTCTACCGGCAGGGCCAGTTGCTGGCGACGGAGACCCGCCGGGCTCAGGCGCTCGCCCAGGAGATGGTCGCGCCAGCGGTGCTCGCGACCGGCGAGGTGAGCGAGGTCACCACCGTCCTGCGCGACGACATCGCCGCCGCCGCCGAGGCGGCCCGCAACGCCCAGCAGTCGCTGAGCGCCCTGCGCCAGGCCTTGGCCGAGGAGACCGAGCGGCTGGCGGAAGCCGCCGCCAATTCCTCCCGCACCGCCCGCGAGCTGGCCCAGGCGCTGCACCAGGAGCGGACGCAGATGAGCGACCTCTCCGACACCCTGGGCGGCCAGGCGGTGAAGGTCGCCGAGGCCATCACCCAGCAGGCCCGGATGGTGGCCGAGGCTTCAGATCTGGCCGAAACCCAATTGCGCGAGGCCGAAGCGTCGCTGGCCTCCCGCGCCGCCGACCTGACCGCCGCCGCCGGACAGGCGAGCGATGCGGCCCGTCTGGCCGGCGAGGACCTTACCCGCCACGTGGCCCGGCTGGAAACCGCCGGCGTGAGCGTCGCCGAGCAGGTGCGTGCGGCCGAGCAGGGGCTGTCCGAGCAGCGCGCGGCGCTGATGACCGTGGCCCACGCCCTGCGCGCCGACCACTCGGCCTTCGCCGCCGAGGCCGAGTCCCAGGCCGCCCAGCTGTCGAACTTCATCGCCGACGCGCGTGAGGCCGCCAGCGGCATGGGCGAGCGGGCGATGCAGCAGGGCGAGGCGCTGCGTCGGCTGATCGCCGAGGCGTCCGAACGGTTCGCCGAGCTGACCCGCACTGCGGCGGACGAGCATCAGTCGTTCGCCGAGAACGCCGGCCGCTCCATCGCCGTCGTCACCGAGGCCGCCCGAGCGGAGCGCGAGCGTCTGGAGGCGCAGGCCAGGGCGGCCGTCGAGGCCCTCGCCAAGGCCGTGCAGGAAACCCAGGCCGGCGCCGCCCGGCAGGCGCAGACCGCGCGCGAGCAGGTCGACCAGCTCGCCGAGGCCGCCTTCGCGGCCGGCCAGAAGGCCAACCAGGTGTTCGAGGCCAGGCTGGACGAGGCCCGCGCCCTGATCGAGGGCAGCGCCCAGCTCGTCGAGCAGGCGGGCGCGGAGACCGCCCGCAAGCTGGAGAGCGGCGCGACGGCGGCCCGCGAAGCGCTGGCCGAGCTGACCCAGATGCTGGCCGAAGTGGAGCGCCGCACGGCCGAGCTGCCGGCCAGCGCCCGCCGCCAGGCCGAGGATGTGCGCGATGCCGTCGCCGTCAGCATCGAGGCGCTGATCGGCCAGGCCCGCCGCACGGCCGAGGAGACGCAGGCCATCGACACCGCCTTCCAGGAGCGGGTGCGGCGCAACTACGAGGTGCTGAGCCAGGCCGTCCAGCTGATGGGGGCGGTGACCGGCCAGGCCGCGCCGCCTCCCGCGCCGGCCGCAGCTCCCGCGCCGGCCGCAGCTCCGACGCCGGCCGCCGCGCCGCCGCCCGCGCCCAAGGCCGAAGCGCCTGCGCCTGCGCCGGCGGAGTCCGAGCCCGCGCCGGAGCCGACCATCCAGGGGCTGGGCCTGCGTCCGCGCCTGCGGCTGACGCCGACCGCCACCGACGAGGAATTCACCCAGGTGTTCGAGGCGGCCACCGGCGGCGCGCCGCGTCCGGAGGAGCCGACGGCCCCGTCGTCCGGCGCCGACGGTTGGACCTGGAAGGAGCTGCTGTCGTCCATCGACGAGGGGGAGGCCTCCGAGGAGGACGCCGAGGCGCTGGTGGTGGCCGAGGTCGCCAAGCTGGGCGTCGAGACCGAGGCGCTGCTGCCGCAACCGCGAACCGACGAGCTGGCCGCGGTGATCCAGTCCGGCGATGCGACCGGTGCGCGCGAGGTGGTCAAGGGGCTGGCCCCCGCCGCCATCCGCCGGCTGTCGCGCCGCTTTGGCGGCGACAAGAAGCTGAAGGCGGCGGCGGCCGGGTTCGTGGCCAGCTATCGCGCGGTGCTGATCGAGGCCGGCCAGCGTGACCCGCGCGGCTACATGGTCGCCAACCTGCTGGACAGCGACGTGGGCCGGGCCTTCCTCCTGACTGACGCGGCCGTTGGCCATCAGGTCGATTAGGCAAGATTCCTTAACCCGCGTCGGCGCTTACTGCCGCCAACGAAAGTGACAGGGGAGGCGGCCCGATGGCCCTCAGCGCGACATCGCGCGCGAGGTTCAACCTCTCGGAAGCGCGTATCATGCTGCTCGAGGCGACGCCT
>JAQVDF010000248.1 GCA_028698405.1 Phenylobacterium sp.
CCGCGCCTGAAGCGCCCGGACGACGCCGACCCGCCGATCGACAACGCCCGGATGATCTACGGCGGCTTCACGACCCTGCTGCAGTTCTAGGCCCCGCGCCGGGCCGCCTCCACCAGCGCCCGGATCGCCCAGCGACGGAGGCTGCGCGCCTCGGCGTCGGAGAGCTGCAGCACGTCCTTGGTGACGACCATCGACTCGGTGCCGATCATCACCGCCAGCGCCTGGGCCAGCAGCCTGGCCGTCTTCGGGTCGAGCCGGTCGCGGGCCGGGGCCAGCGCCGCCTCGATCAGCGGCGTGCGGCGGTTCTGGCGGACCGGCTCGCCCTTGCCCGTCTCGCCGCGCACCACCCGCTCCATGGAGTGGGCCAGCATCATCCGGAACGCCGCCTCGTTGGCCTGCAGCGTCCGGTCGAGCACCTCGCCCACCTTCTCCAGCCGGGCGACCGGATCGGTCTCCGGATCGTCCGCGAAAAGTGTCTCGGCGTCCGGAGTCTGGACGTCGAGGGCGGCCTCGCGCAGCAGCGCCTCCATGCTGGGGAAGTAGCGATAGGCGGTGGCGCGCGAGACGAGGGCCGCCTCGGCCACCTCCTCGAGGCTCGGCGTGCGGCCCTCGCGCAGCAGGCGGGCGGCGGCTTCCAGCAGGTCCTTGCGGGTGCGCCGCCGCTGGTTGGCGCGCCCGGACGTGTTTCCGTCCATGCCTAGTCCTGGGGCAGCTGGCGGATGATGCTGGCCAGGTCCAGCCAGACGTTCTCGCGGCGGATCTTGCCGCTGTCCGCGAACTCCAGCACGTGCAGCAGCCGGAACTCCAGCGGCCGGTTGCGGCCCTCCAGGCCGAACGGGCGGCCCGGCGCGCGGCCGCGCCAGAGGGATTCGTCGACCAGGAAGCCGTCGCCGTAGAACCGCCGCAGGGTCTCCACCCGGCCGTCCGCCAGGTCGGCGAACAGGCTCTCGTAGAAGGCGCGGGCGCCTTCCGGGCCGTGGCTCGGCCCGTCGGGCCAGCCGACGATGTCGTGCTCCACGTCGTCGTCCAGGGTGGCCAGCACCCCCTCGACGTCGTCCCGCTGCTCGTAACCGAAATGCTCGTCCAGCATCCGGTCCATTTCCGAAGGGCTCAGGGCCATGTCCATACCCCCATCCAAGTGAGATGGCGGCAAATTAATGAGACATGAGTCTCATGTCAACATCGATATCCCAACATCGATATCCTATGAAGCGCGGGCGGGCTCCGCACGCTCCGCGGACGCGACGGCCGCGCCGCTCTCGGCCTCGGCCGCGCTGTCGGCGATGGTGACCGCGACGGCCAGGGCCACGACGGAGGCCACGACCCATTCCAGGGGACGCCACTGGGACATTTTGAGTTCCTCCTTCACGCCGTCACGCGGGCCTGGCTGCGGAGCGCGCTGAGCACGCCGTAGAATCCGGCGTGAACCGCGTCCCAGCAGGGCCTGGCCTTCATGCGCGCGACCCAGGCGCGGATGTTGGGATAGGCGGAGATGTCGAAGTCGACCGCCTCGCCGAGGGTGACGAAGGCCGACCCCACGTAGTCGGCCAGGGTGATCGCATCGCCGCAGACGTAGCGGCCGGAACCGAGCATGTCCCGGTCCAGCACCTGCAGCCAGCGGTGGGCGTGCTCCTCGCCGTAGGCGGCCAGCCCCTGGGCCACCGCCGCGCCGAGGCCGCGCGGAATCCCGAAGTTCGGGTAGACCGCCATCAGCACGAAGGCCTGGTAGAAGTTGGTGTAGAACCAGTCCATGGCCGCGTTCACCCGCGCCCGCGCCTTGAGGTCGGCGGAGTAGGCGGGCGAGTCGGCCACGTCGGCCAGGTACTTCAGGATGGCCGAGGACTCTCCCAGCGCGAAGTCGCCGTCGACCAGGAAGGGCACGCAGCCGTTCGGGTTCACGGCCAGGAACGCCGGGCTCGCGGCCTCGCCGTTCATCAGGTCCACATGGACCAGTTCGACCGGGAGCCCCGTCTCGGCGATGAACAGCATCACGGGGCGGGAGGTGGTCGAGACCGGGTCGCAGTAGAGCTTCATGCGAAGGATCCGTTCGTCTCTGCACTGGAAGGGGCGAACGGCGCCCGCCGCTCGAAGATGGCGGCGAATTAACGTGGGAGACTCTTGCTCGTAAATCAGCGGTATTGCAGGCTTGTTCTGCAAACCTGCAGAGCTTGGGGACGGCGGATGTACGATTGGAACGATCTGCGCGTGTTCCTTGCCGTCGCCCGCAACGGCAGCACGCTGGCCGCCAGCAAGGTGTTGAAGATCAACCAGACCACGGTCGCCCGGCGGCTGGAGGCGCTGGAAGATGCGCTTTCGCTCAAGCTGTTCGAGCGGGGCCAGAACGGTTCGCGCCTCACCGAGGCCGGCGAGGACCTGGTCGCGGAGGCGGAGAAGGTCGAGCGGGCCGCCGAGGCCTTCGCCAGCCGGGCCGCCGGCCATCAGCGGGGGCTCGCCGGCGCCATCCGCGTCACGGCCTCGGAGTCGGTGGCCCACATCGCCCTGATCCCGGCGTTGTCGGAGTTTCGCCGCCTCTATCCTGAGGTGACCATCGAGCTGGTGATGAGCGACACCACCCTGTCGCTGGAGGACGGGGAGGCGGATGTGGCCCTGCGCGGCGGCGCCGCCCTGCCGGACTCCGACCACCTGGTGGCCCGCAAGCTCAACGACTTCGCCTTCGGCATCTACTGCAGCCGCGCCTACGCCGAGACCCACGGCCTGCCGACGCGGCCCGAGCATCTGAAGGACCATGTCCTGATCGGCCCCGACGGGCCGCTGATGGTGCAGATGCCGGGCATGGCCTGGATGTTCGAACAGGCGCCCGAGGCCGAGGTCAGCTGCCGGGCCAACACCATCACCAGCCTCTCGTCGGCCATCAAGGCCGGGCTGGGCATCGGACCCATGGTCACGGTCACCGCCGATCAGGATCCCGACCTGATCCGCTGCATGCTGCCCGATCCCGTGCCGACCGGCAGCCTGTGGCTGGTTACCCGCGCCGAGCTGCGCAACGTGCCGCGGATCCGCGCCTTCATCGATTTCGTGACCCCCTACGTCCACACCCTGGCCCGGGACATGGAGGCCAAGGGTCGCGCCGTGCGGAAGAGCCAGGAGGCCCTGGTCGCGACCCTCGCCGCCCGCAAGGCCGAGCCGGAACTCTCCTGACGCGCTTCTTTCGGCCCGTGCGCGCGCGTGGGCGGAGGTCATTCGAGGAGGCGGCGACGTGGACCAGGTGACCGGCGGCTGCCTTTGCGGCGCGGTGCGGATGACGGCGGCCGGCGCGCCGCGGCGGGTCGGGATCTGCCACTGCCTCGACTGCCGCAAGCACCACGGCGCGCTGTTCTACGCCGCCGCCATCTTCCCGAGCGAGGCGGTGAGCATCGAAGGCGAGACGCGCGGCTACGCCGGCCGGCACTTCTGCCCGCGCTGCGGCTCTTCCGTGTTCGCGACCAGCGGCGACGAGGTCGAGGTCCACCTGGGCGCCCTCGATGCACCCGACCAGTTCACGCCGACCTACGAATGCTGGACGATCCGCCGGGAGGCCTGGCTGCCGCCGTTCCCGGGGACCGTCCGCTTCGAGAAGGATCGCGAATGAGCGGCAGGCTCGCCGCTATTCCGCCAGCCGCACCAGCATCTTGCCGACGTTCTCGCCCTGCATCAGCCCGATCAGGGCGCCGGCGGCGTTCTCGATGCCTTCGCGGATGGTCTCCTGGTACTTGACCCGTCCTTCGCGCAGCCAGCCGGCCATGTCGCGTTCGAAGTCGCCGCGCAGGTGCATGAAGTCGGTGGCCACGAAGCCGCGCAGCATCACCCGGCTGTAGATGATGTTCGACAGGTTGCTGACCGTCGAATGGCCGGAGTTGTAGCCGGAGATGAAACCGCAGACCGGGATCCGGCCAAGGGTGTTCATGCGCCGCAGCGCCGCCTCCAGGTGCTCGCCGCCGACGTTGTCGAAATAGACGTCGATGCCCTTGGGCGTGGCCGCCTCGACGGCCTTCCGGATCGGCTCCTTCTTGTAGTTGATCACCGCGTCGAGCCCGACTTCGTCCTTCAGCCAGCGGACCTTGTCATCGGAGCCGGTGGAGCCGACCACGTAGCAGTTCTTGATCTTGGCGATCTGGGCGGCGACCGAGCCGACCGCGCCGGCGGCGGTGGAGACGAACACCTGCTCGCCCTCCTTCAGGGCGCCGATGTGCAGCAGGCCGCCGTAGGCGGTGAAGCCGGTCATCCCCAGGGCGTGCATGTGCAC
>JAQVDF010000249.1 GCA_028698405.1 Phenylobacterium sp.
AAGGAGATCGAGGAGGCGCTGCTGGACGGGCGCATCGACTGCGCCATCCACTCGATGAAGGACGTGCCGGCCGAGTGCCCTGACGGGCTGACCATCGCCGCCATCCCCGAGCGCGAGGACCCGCGCGACGCCTTCCTGAGCAACAAGGCCGACCGGCTGGAGGACCTGCCGCAGGGCGCGCGCCTGGGCACCGCCTCGCTGCGCCGCCAGGCCCAGTCGCTGCACCGGCGGCCCGACCTGGACGTGCAGCTGTTGCGCGGCAACATCGACACCCGCCTGCGCAAGCTGAACGAGGGCGAGGTGGACGCTACCCTGCTGGCCCTGGCCGGCATGAAGCGGCTCGGCCTGGAGGCCCACGCCAAGAGCATCCTCGACCCCTACGAGTGCCCGCCCGCGCCGGGGCAGGGCGCCCTCGCCGTCGAGACCTGGGTCAAGGACCAGGACGCGCCCTGGCTGGAGGCGATCCGTGATCCGGCCACCACCCTCGCCGTCGCCGCCGAGCGGGGCGCGCTGCGCACCCTGGAAGGCTCCTGCCGCACGCCGATCGGGGCCCATGCCTGGATGGCCGGCGGCCAGCTGCAGCTGGTCGTCGAGGCGCTGACGCCGGACGGCAAGACCCGGTTCCGCCGCGAAGGTTCGGCCGAGCTCTCCGCCCTGGCCTCGCCCTTCGAGGCGGCGCAGGATCTCGGGACCTCGCTGGCCACGGCCATCCGCGAAGAGGCGGGCGAGGCCATCGTCTTCGGATGAGGCGCCGGCGCAAGCGGCAGGTCTGGATCACCCGGGCCCGCCCCGGCGCCGACGCCACCGCCGGCCGCGTCCGGGCCCTCGGCCACGAGCCCTTCGTCGCCCCCCTGCTGGAGGTCCGCCGGATTCCCGGCGCGATCCCGGACGTCGCCGACGTCTCCGCCCTGGCCTTCACCAGCGCCAACGCCGTACGCGCCTTCGCCCAGGGCTGCGGGCGACGCGACCTGACCGTCTATGCGGTAGGGGCGGCGACCGCCCAGGCCGCCCGCGAGGCCGGCTTCGAGCACGTGCTGTCGGCCGACGGCGACGTGGAGGCGCTGGCCCGCGCCATCGCCGGCCGCCACCGGCCCGAGGACGGCCCGGTCCTGCACCCCTCGGCGAGCGAGCCGGCCGGCGACCTCGCAGGCGCGCTGGCCGCCGCCAGGATCGAAGCCCGCCGCCTCGACGTCTACGAGACCGTCCCGGCCCCGCTCGGCCGGCGCGATCGCGCCCGCATCGGGCGGATGGACGACGTGCTGCTTCACTCGGCCAAGGCCGCGGCCGTGCTCGCCGACCTGTTGCGCGAAAGCCCGCAGCCGCAACTTCGCGCGCTGGCGATGTCGCAAGCGGTGCTGGCCCCCTTGGCGGGCGTGCCCCTGTCGGCCAAGCTCTGCGCCGAGCGTCCGGCCGAGGCCGAGCTGCTGAGGTTGATCGACACGCCATGAGCGCCGCCGACGAGGCCGAGATCACCGCCCCGCGCGATCCGGCGAGCTACGCCCGCCCGCGGCGGCCGGGGCTCGGCCGCGCCGCGCTCGTCGCCCTGGTGGTGCTGGCGGCGCTGGCCGGCTGGCTGCTGGGGGTGATGGGGCCGAGGCCCACCGCCCTGCGCCCCGAGGCGCCCGAGGCGGCCGTCCCGCCCGAGACCGCGGTCGTGCCGACCGCCCCGCTCGCGGCCTTCGAGCCCGCCCCGCCGCCCGCGGCCGCCGCGCCCGCGGGGCTCGGGGCGCTCGGCGAGCGGCTCGCCGTGCTGGAGCGCCGCCAGGCCCAGACCTCCGAGGCCGCCGCCGCGGCCCTGGCGACGGCGGCGCTGATCGAGGCGGCCGGCGGATCGGGGAGCTTTTCCGAAGAGCTCGCCGCCCTGCGCCGCGCCGCGCCGAACCTGACCGGCCTTTCCCAGCTCGAGCCCCTGGCCCGCACCGGCGCGCCCAGCCGCGCGGCGCTGGCCGACAGCTTCCCCGACTACGCCGCCCGCGCGGTGGTCGCCGCCCGCGCCCCCGGCGACGGCGCCAGCCTGCTGGCCCGCGTCGGCCACGCCTTCTCCCGCATCGTCACCCTGCGCCGCGTCGGCCAGGTGGAGGGCGAGGGGCCCGACGTGGTCGTCGCCCGCGCCGAGCGCCAGCTCGAGGACGGTCAGGTGGAGCGCGCCGTGCGCACCCTGTACGCGCTGCCGCCCGCCGGCCGTGAGGCGCTGGGGCCCTGGCTCGCCCGCGCCGAGCGCCGGGCCGAGATCGACCGCCGGGTGCAGGCGCTGCGCGCCCAGGCCCTGGCCCGGCTCGCCGGACTTTCGCCCGCGCCGGCCGGGGAGGGCGCGCCGTGATCCGCATCGCCCTCGCCTTCGTGCTGGTCGCGGCGATGATCGTCGCCATCCTGGCGATCGCCGGCGAGCCGGGCCGGGCGAGCGTCGTCTGGCTGGGCTGGCGGGCCGACATGACCGCGGCCACCGCGGCCCTGCTGACCCTCGGCTTCTCGCTGGTCGCCACGGTGGTCTGGCGGATCGCCCTGTGGGCCGTCGAATCCCCCCGCCGCGGGGCGCGGATGCGGGCCGAGATCCGCCGCCGCCAGGCCAACGAGGTGCTGACCCGCGGCTTCCTGGCGGTCGCCGCCGACGACGGCTCGGAGGCCCGCAGGCTCGCCGCCAAGGCCGCCGACCTCGCCGAGGAGACTCCCGGCCTGGTGCGGGTGCTGGCCGCGCTGGCCGCCGACTCCGCCGGCGACGCGGCCGCCGCGCAGGCCGCCTACACCGCCATGCTGGGCTTCCCCGACATGCGGCTGGCCGGTCGCAAGGGGCTGATGAGGCTCGCCGCCGAGGCCGGCCAGCGCGACGTCGCCCTCTCCCACGCCGAGGCCGCTTACGCCCTGCCGCGCACCGCCCGCTGGGCCTGGCGGGCGCTGCTTGAGGCGAGATTGGAGGACGGCGACTGGGACGGGGCGCTGGCCCTGGTCCGCTCGGGCGTGGAGCGCAAGGTGGTTTCGCCGCTGGTCGCCGAGCGGGCGCGGGCCGCCCTGCTCGCCGCCTCCGCCCCCCGGCTGGAGGCCGACGCCGATCCCAAGGCCCGCGCCCAGGCGCTGGAGCGGGCCAGCGAGGCCGCCAAGCTGCAGCCCGGCTTCGCCCCCGGCGTGGTGATGGCCGCCCGCCTGCTGGCCATGGACGGCAAGGTGCAGAAGGCCGCCGGCCTGATCGAGGGGGCCTGGAAGGCCGCGCCGCACCCGGCCCTGTGGCTCGCCTACCGCGACCTGCGCACCGACGAGACGCCGCGTCGCCGTGCCGAACGGCTGGCGGGCCTCGCCGCCCTCAACCCCGGCCATCGCGAGAGCCGCATCCTGTCGGTCGAGCAGGCGCTGATCGCCGGCCAGCCGCTGGCCGCGCGCGAGGCGGCCGCGTCCCTCCAGGCCGAGCCGCTGACCGCCCGAACCGCCGGCCTGTTCGCCCGCCTCGCCTATGCGCTGGGCGAGCCCGACGAGGCGCGCATGTGGACCACCCGGGGCCTCGCCGCCCCGCAGGAGGCCGACTGGTCCGACCTCGACCCCGAGGGCCGCGCCTTCGCCTACCAGCCCGCCGACTGGGCGCGGCTGGTCTCCGCCTTCGCCGAGACCGGCGAGCTCGTCCACCCGCGGCTGGAGCGGCGCGAGCGGACCATGACCGAACTGCCCGAGCTGCCGGCCCTCTACGCCGACTCCGCCCCGCTGCTGGGCGACGCGAACCTCGGGACCCTGGTCTATCCGGAAGCCTACGACGGCTACGACGACGAGCCTCCCGAGCCGCCGCCCGATCCCCCGCCGGCCCCGCCGCCCGACCGCTCGCCCCGCGTCGCCCGCCTCTCCACCGCGCGCCGCCGCTTGGCGAACGCCACAAGGGCCGCTAAATAGGCCCTCACCAAGTGGGCCGCCTTAGCCCAGCCGGAAGAGCGGCGCATTCGTAATGCGTAGGTCGCGTGTTCGAGTCACGCAGGCGGCACCACTATCTACTTGATGTGACAGCGGAACTTTGCTGGTGCGTCGGGGTCCGCGGCTAAGGGTCAGGCCCTGGGCGCACCGTGGGCACACGCTGAAACCGTCTCGACCCCATGTGAAGCTTCATCGCGCGACGCAACTATCATCCCTGGAGCGCGGGAGGCCCTAGGGTCCGGACTCATTTGGCCCAGTAGCTGACGATGGCTGCGATGAGCACGCCGGCGAGGAAGTTGTCGGCGAGCTTGTCGTAGCGTGTCGCGACGCGGCGGTAGTCCTTCAGCCGGGCCC
>JAQVDF010000250.1 GCA_028698405.1 Phenylobacterium sp.
ACCCGGGCGGTGAGGGGGGCTATGTGGTAGAGGTCGTCGCCGCTGTCGCGGTTCTCGCCGCGCACCCAGGATAGAGTCCCGGTGAGCTGACCGCGCCCCAGCGCCTCGCTGTCCCAGACCTTGGCGAAGGCGCTGGCGTCGAGGCCGTAGAGCCGGGCGTCGACGTTGGCGAAGCGCAGCTTCACGAAGCCCCGCGGCAGGTCGCCGATCTTCACCGCGTCGATCAGCCCGTCGACGTAGGAGTGGTAGGCGCCGATGGTGACGCCCCGCTCGCCGCCGGGATTCTCCAGGCGCAGGGTGGCGGCCAGGTGGTGGGCCACCTCGGGCTCCAGGTCGGGATCGCCGACGTAGCCGTTGCCGTCGCCGGCGAACGAGGTCATCGCGCTCGACATGTTCCCGACGCCCCAGGCGTAGCGCTCGTAGAGCGTCGGCGAGCGGGTCTTGCGTGCATAGCCGAACTCGAGCGCCGTCGCCTGGTTCGGCCGCCAGGTGGCTTTGGCGGTCAGGTCGAGATTGTCGTCGGCCCGGCCGCGGTCGCGAGCGTTGAAGGCCAGCGCCGCAGCGGCGTCGGGCGCGTTCATCATTCCGGTCCAGGCGTAGGGCTGCACCGGCCCGGCGTCGGTCTCGACATGCTCGACGCGGGCGCCGACCAGCGTCGTCCAGGCGGGCGCGGGATTGGCTTCCCATTCCGCCCAGGCGCCGGTCCGCTTGCGGCGGCCGTCCGTGACGTTCCAATAGGTCAGCGGCCCCATCATCGCGCTGCCCGCCACCGGCGGCCACCAGTCGTCCAGGTCGGAACGGTAGGCCTCGAGGCCTGCCCGAAGGGCGCCGCCGTCCTTCAGCGGACGGCTGACGGAGACCGCGGCCGAGAGGTCGCGCCCCTGGCTCATCATCGGCATCCCGCCCGTGGCCGAGCCGCCCTTGTCGGCCAGGAAGTTCATCTCGTGATCGACCTCGCGCCATGAGGCGCGGGCGGTCAGGTCGCCCCAGGCGTAGGCCGCCTCATAGCGCAGGTCGGCGAAACTGCTGTCGTTCTCCGTCAGGTCCATACGCTGGGTGGAGAAGCCCTCGTAGGGCGAGAAGTGCTTGCCGGCCCGCAGGCTGAGCACGCCCTGGTCGGTGAGCCACGCGAGAGTGAGAGCCTGTTCGTAGACCTCGTAGAGAGTCGAACGAACCCGCTCGCCGTCGCCGGCGCGGTAGTTTTCGGCGCGGTTCCAGGCGGCCTCGTATCCGACGCTGAAGCGGGGGCCGGCGACCGTGACCTGGGCCGTCGCGCCGATCGCGTCCGCTACACTGCGATAGCTGACGCCGACTTCGCCGCTGACCTCGAGGCCTTCTCCGTCGGTTGCGAAGGTCGGCGGCTTGGTGGTGAGGGCGACGACGCCGGCGATGTTGTCGCCGCCGGCGCTGACCGGCGACAGGGTCGGCAGGATGGCGATCGACTGCAGCCGGCCGGGCGAGACGTAGGAGCCCGGCGGGTTCATGCCGTTGGGGCAGAAGGCGGTGATCTGCACGCCGTCCACCGAGACCAGCACTCGGCTGTCGGCCAGGCCGCGCATCACCGGAAGGCTGGAGAAGCCGCCGTTCGCCTGAACCGCCATGCCGGGCGCGCCAGCGGCGATCGACATCGCGTCCGCGGTGGCGTGGCGATGGCGGTGGAGATCATCGCCCGCAACCACGACTTCCGACGGCGCCGCGGCCGTGGCGACGGGCGCGACGTCGGCCTCGATGGGTGGCAGGACGGTGGGGGTCTGCGCCTGAGCGGTCAGCGGAACGGCGAGCGCGGCGAGCGAAACGCCGGCCATGAGCAGGCCGGCGCGGCCGAGGCTTGAGAGAGACATAATGTGAGCCTTGTTGGTTTGCGTGGGCCGCGCGGCTTCGGCGACCCTGAGAGCGGCGGTCAGCGGGCTTGGGCCCGTCCGGGCGGCGCCGGCTGCGCTACGATCAACTGACGACTGAGCGGCCCCAAGAACACGACGCCCTCCAACGCATGGACCTTCACTCTGTGCGCCATTGATGGCAGCGCGGGCGAAGCGCCGCCTTGTCCCAGGTCAAAATTGACTGAGAACCTCGTAGGCGGGGCTGATAATCTTTCTGAGTTCTTCCAAACTCTGGCAATGCCACCCCTCGGGTGAGAGAGGATTCGCTCGCCGAGTCCGTGACAATCTCTCCCAATCGCGTCAGCGCCTTTCGCCGAGTCGTCGTCGCAACGCTCAGACACGAACTCAGATGGCCCCCAGGCGAAAATCCCGTTCATGATGATGGGCGCCGGCTCATGCGGGACTGGCGCTGCACCAAGCCCACGCAGTCGGTCGATATTGCACACCCAAGCAGCCCGCAAGCTAATAATACAACACGACCGTCACAGGTGAGTGTATTTCGCCAGACAAACATTGTACACCAATCATGTTATGCAGTAGGGAGTAAATAGAATGTGAGAACCAAATAGGTAGTATAACCCCTGACAATTACCTGGCGGTGTTGTTTTGTATCGCTTGACACTATCCTGGACTCTCGGAATCCATCAGGCTTAGGATTCTCAACAAAGAGATCGGGAGCGGGACATGGGCGAGCTCACACCGCGCTCCATGCTCACAGCGGAACAGCAACGATTGATGCAGGTCGCTGCGGAGCTGCGGCAGCTTATTGAAGGCGAAGTCCGCTCAGGTGAGGAAATGCGGCGTATTGCTCGCATGTTCGACATCCAGCTGCGGACGCTCTACCGAATGAGAGAGCGGCTGAAGCAAGGCGATCTGCTCACGCCGGCGCTCGCTCACCGTAAGCCGGGTCCGAAAACGGGTTCGAGCCGCTATCGGCACGGTCGCCGACCAGGGCGATACGGCCTGGTACAACTTCAACCTGATCGAGCGCGAGAGCTATGTGTACGATGTCGCGGGCCGCCTCGTTTCGACGACGCGGACCGGCGGCGGGGTGACGCACTCGCTTATGCAGGTCAGCTACGATGGGGCGGGCCGGACCGAATGCACGGCCGTCCGGATGAACCCGGCCGCCTTCGGCTCCCCGCCGGCCTCGGCCTGCACGCTGGGGACGGAAGGCGCCGATGGGCCGGACCGGATCACCAAGACCAGCTACAACAGCCTCAGCCAGCTGGCGCGGGTGACCGAGGCCTTGGGCACCGGCGCCCAGCGGGACGCGGTGACGACGACCTACACGCCCAACGCCAAGGTGCAGACGGTCGCGGACGGGAAGGGCAACCTGACCACCTATGAGTACGACAGCTTCGACCGGCTGAGCCGGACCAGATATCCCGATCCCGGCAACGTAGGGTCCAGCTCCAGCAGCGACTACGAGGAGCTGACCTACCACCCGACCTGGGAGGTGGTCCAGCATCGCCGCCGCAATGGCCAGGTGGAGAGCTTCACCTACGACCAGCGCGGCAACCTGCTGTCCAACTCGTTGCCGACGACGACCACCTACACCTACGACAACCTGGACCGTGTGCGGACCGCGAGCGCCGGCGGGGAAACGATCACCGACGCCTATGACGCGCTGAGCCGGCTGACGAGCTCGACGATCGGCGGGGCGACGGTGGCCTACCAGTATGACGATGCCGGGCGTCGCACCCGCCTGACCTGGCCGGACGGCTTCTACGTCACCTACGACCTCGACCACACCGGCGCGGTGACGGCGATCCGCCAGAGCGGCTCCACCTTGCTGGCGGGTTTCACCTACGACCTGCTCGGCCGGCGCCAGACGCTGGACCGCGGCAACAGCATCTCGACGACCTACGGCTATGATGGCGCCTCGCGCCTGACCAGCCTCGCCCGCGGCGGCAGCGTCAATCAGACGCTGACCCTCGGCTACAATCCGGCCAGCCAGATCAAGAGCCGCACCGGCTCCAACGCCCAGTTCAACTTCACGGGGCTGCAGGCGCTCGACCACACCTACGTCAACAACGGCCTCAACCAGGTGACGGCGGTGGGGCCGCAGACCATCACCCACAACGCCAACGGCAACCTGCAGAGCGACGGCGTCAGCACCTACACCCACGACGCCGACAACCGGCTGACCGGGGTCTCCGGCGGTGCAAGCCTGGCCTACGATCCGATCGGGCGGCTGCGCCAGATCACCGCCGCCGGAGTGTCCACGCGCTTCATCTACGACGGCGTCGATCTCATCGCCGAGCTGGACGGGGCGGGGGGCGTGCTGCACCGCTACGTCCACGGCCCGAACA
>JAQVDF010000251.1 GCA_028698405.1 Phenylobacterium sp.
GAGACCTACGTCGCCGAACGCAAGGCGGCCGGCGTCGGGCTGATCAAGGACTGCGACCGCAAGCGTCGCCGGGCGGCGCGCGACGTCGCCGAGCCGGTGTTCACCGCCTACTCCCGCTCGGAAGCGGCCTTCGACCAGATGATCGCCTGGAAGCGGGCCCAGTTCCGCGCCACCGGCCAGACCGACATCTTCGCCGCCGGCTGGACCCTGCGGCTGCTCAAGCTGCTGTTCGCCAGCCGCGACCCTGACTTCGGCGCGGTGCTGTTCACCCTGCACTTCGGCGATCGGCTGGCCGCGGCCCAGCTCAACCTGCGCGGCCGGCGCACCCTGCACGCCTGGATCATTGCCTACGACCCGGAGCTCGAGCGGCACTCGCCCGGGCTGCTGCTGTTCCAGGACGTGCTGCGCTGGATGGACGAGACCCCCTTCGACCGGCTCGATCTCGGTCCCGGCGACGTGCGCTTCAAGCGCGAGCTGGCTAACGCCGGCACGCCCATCGCGCACGGCTTCGTCGGCCTGCCGTCCACCGCCACCCTGGCCCGGGCGGCCGTCTACGAGGTGCGTCGGGCGGTGGAATCCCTGCCGCTCGGGCCCGTCTCGGAACTGCCGGGCAAGGCCATGCGCCGTCTCGATCAGTGGCGCGGCCTGCGCGGAAACTGACATTTGCCCCGGGACGGCGCAGCCATTAGGTTGCGCGACCTTTCCGTGCCCCCGGCTGCTGCCCAATGACCCTGACCATCGACGATATCCGCGCGGCCGCAGACCGGCTCAAGGGTCATATCGAGCGCACGCCCTGCCGCTACTCGCGCACGCTCTCGGAGATCACCGGGGCGCAGGTCTGGGTGAAGTTCGAGAACCTGCAGTTCACCGCCGCCTACAAGGAGCGCGGCGCGCTCAACAAGCTGCTGCAGCTCGGCGAGAACGTGAAGAAGCGCGGCGTGATCTGCGCCTCGGCCGGCAACCACAGCCAGGCTCTGGCCTACCACGCCGCCCGGCTCGGCATCCCGGTGACCATCGTGATGCCGCGCACCACCCCCTTCATGAAGGTCCAGCAGACCCGCGGCCACGGCGCCGAGGTGGTGCTGGACGGCGAGTCCTACGACGACGCCTCGGCGCACGCCCACAAGCTGTGCGAGGAGCGCGACCTGGTGTTCGTGCACCCGTTCAACGACCCCGACGTGATGGCCGGCCAGGGCACTGTGGCCCTGGAGATGCTGGAGGACGTCCCCGAACTCGAGGTGCTGCCGGTGCCGATCGGCGGCGGCGGGCTGATCGCCGGGGTGGCCACCGCGGCCAAGTCGGTGAAGCCGGACATCCGCATCGTCGGGCTGGAGCCGGCGATGTACCCCTCGTTCACCGCCAAGATGCGGGGCATGAACGCGGCCAGTCAGATGGGCGCGTCGACCATCGCCGAGGGCATCGCGGTGAAGACGGTGGGCGACCTGACCTACGCAATCGCCCGGCCGCTGATCGACGACGTGCTGCTGCTCGAGGAGCCGTATCTGGAGCGGGCTATCGCCCTCTACTGCAACGTCGAGAAGACGGTGGCCGAGGGCGCCGGCGCGGCCTCGCTGGCGGGCCTGCTGGCCTATCCTGAGAAGTTTCGTGGCAAGAAGTGCGGGCTGATCCTGACCGGCGGCAACATCGACACCCGCCTGCTGGCCTCGGTGCTGACCCGCGAGCTGGTGCGCGACAACCGGCTGGTCAGCCTGCGGATCATCGGCGACGACCGGCCGGGCCTGCTGGCCACCGTCTCTGCGGTGATCGGCCAGCACGGCGCCAACATCATCGAGGTGGCCCACAACCGCCTGGCCCTAGACGTGCCGGCCAAGGGCGCGGAATTCGACATCATGATCGAGACCCGCGACTCCCAGCACACCCAGGAGATCATGGACGCTCTGCGCGCCCACGGTTACCCGCCGCGGACGGTCTGACGTCTTCCCACGAGGTGACAGGTAGAGCTTCGCCCAACCAGTCACCGGCGTTCGCGTCGGCTCGGTGACTGGTTGCGCCGGAACGGCGCCACCTGTCACCCTCCAGAACCGCTTTGGCCCGACGCCCGGCCCGGTGTAAGCCCGCGTCCATGAAGACCCTTCGCCTCGCGCTCGCCCTGACCGCCGCCCTGGCGCTTTCCGCTTGCAGCCGGGCCGACGTCGGGCCCGACCTGGAGGCCTCCAAGAAGCAGGCCGAGGCATTCATCGCCAAGACGGCGGCCGAAGAGGGAGTCCAAAGGCTGCCTTCGGGCGTGCTCTACAAGGTGGTCCGCTCGGGGCCGGAAGGCGGAATGAAGCCGCAGCTGACCGACGAGGTGAAGGTCCACTACGAGGGCAAGTTCCCGGACGGGAAGGTGTTCGATTCCAGCTACGAGCGCGGCGTGCCGGCCTCGATGCCGCTCAGGGGACTGATCCCCGCGTGGCAGGAGGCGCTACAGCAGATGCGTCCGGGCGACGAATGGATCCTCTACGTCCCGCCCGAGCACGGCTACGGCGAGGAAGGCGCCGGCGGCGGCGAGATCCCGCCCAACGCGGTGCTCATTTTCCGCATCGAGCTGCTCGGCGTGCTGCCCGGCCCGGGCCGCGTGCTGCAGGGCTGATCGAAACCGCTTCCGGCCTGAGGGGGCGCCCGGCTAGGCTGGCGCCATGTCCGACGACCTGACAACGCGGGCGACCGAGCTCCTCGATCGCCTGGTCGCCTTCGACACCACCTCGCGCCTGTCGAACCTGCCGCTGATCGAGTGGGTGGAGGCCTATCTCGACGGCCACGGCGTGCCGCACCGTCGCGCGCCCAGCCCAGACGGCAAGAAGTCCAACCTGATCGCCACCATCGGCCCGGCCGACCCCGGCGGGGTCGTACTGTCGGGCCACACCGACGTGGTGCCGGTGGACGGCCAGGCCTGGAGCAGCGACCCGTTCAAACTGACCCTGCGCGACGGCCGCTACTACGGGCGCGGGACCTGCGACATGAAAGGCTTCATCGCCCTGGCGCTGGCCGCCGTGCCCGAGCTGAAGAAGGCCGGGCCGAAAAGGCCGGTGCACCTGGCCCTCTCCTACGACGAGGAGGTGGGCTGCGTCGGTGCGCCGGAGATGATCCGGATGATCGCCGCCGAGCTGCCGAGGCCCGCCCTCGTGGTGGTCGGCGAGCCCACCCGCATGGAGGCGGTCAGCGGCCACAAGGGGATCGCCACCTACTGGGTGACGGTCACCGGCAAGGAGGCCCACTCCAGCCAGACCCACCTGGGCGTCTCGGCGATCATGGGGGCGGTGGAGCTGATGGCCCGGCTCAAGGCCCTGGCCGAGGAGCTGGAGCGCATCGCCGACCCGGCCTCGCCGTTCACGCCCAAGCACGCGACCCTGACGATCGGTATCGTGCAGGGCGGCACGGCCGGCAACATCCTGGCCAGGGAGTGCCGCTTCCTCTTCGACCTGCGCTGCCCGCCGGGGCTCGACCCGCGCAAGGTGCTGGCCCCCTTCTTCGCCGAGGTCGAGGCGCTGGACCGGCGGCTGAAGGCCATCTCGCCGGAAGCCGGCGCGGTGATCGAGCAGCGCTCCAACACCCCGCCGCTGGCCCCCGAGCCGGACGGGGTCGCCGAGGCCTTCGCCCGGCGGCTGGCCGGCGACAACGGCCTGCCGCGAGTGGTCGCCTTCGCCGCCGAGGCCGGGCAGTTCCAGGAGGCGGGCTTTTCGACGGTGATCTGCGGGCCGGGCTCGATCGAGCAGGCTCACCAGCCCGACGAATACCTCGAGGTCACCCAGCTGGAGCGCGGGGCGGCCTTCATGGCGCGGCTCGCCGACTGGGCCTCCGTGGCTTGATCACCACCCGCCGGCCGAACAGGTCGGCGGGGTTCCAGGTCATCGCCCGGGCGATCTCCCAGGAGCCGACGGTGCGCGCGGCCTGGGCCTCGCGGCGGGCGGCCAGGGCGACCGGCAGGTCCTTCAACGCCGCCTTCAGCCCCCTCAGCGGCGCCGCCAGCTCGCCCCGCATGGCATGGCGGACGAACAACAGGGCGGTGGCCGCCAGATGCAGCGGCAGGGTCAGCCCGAACAGCACCGGCGGGGTGTCCTTGACGAACACTACAGCCGATTACGCGTGCCGTGCCAGACGGCGAAGTCCGAGCGTGGGCCGCCGGAGCTCGCCGAGCCCTCGTGCCGCACCACCGCCTCGGGGATCACCAGGGTCGGCTCGCCGCGCAGCCG
>JAQVDF010000252.1 GCA_028698405.1 Phenylobacterium sp.
CTACATCATCGACCGGCCCCGCCCTCGCCAGCACCTGTCGTTCGGCTTCGGCATCCACCGCTGCGTGGGCAATCGCCTGGCGGAGCTGCAACTGACGATCATCTGGGAAGAGATTCTCAAGCGCTTCCCGGAGATTCGGCTGCTCGAGGAGCCCAAGCGCACCTACTCGATCTTCGTGAAGGGCTACGAGGAGATGAAGGTGCTCATCCCCGCCCGCCACTGAGCCGCGGCGGGGAAGGGACGGCGTTCTGTGGGGCCTGGCGGGCGGATCGCCAGGCCCTCGTCGTTTCGGGTGGCTAGTGCTGGCTCTCGGGCGTCTCGACCAGCAGGCCGTCGAATTCGGCCTTGATCTTGATCTGGCAGGCGAGGCGGGAGTTCGGCTGGGTGTTCTCGGCGAAGTCCAGCATGCTCCGCTCCATGTCGGAGGCGGGCTCCAGCTTGTCGAGCCAGGCCTCGTCCACATAGACGTGGCAGGTGGCGCACGCGCAGGCGCCGCCGCAGTCGGCGTCGATGCCTTCGATGGCGTGCTTCACGGCCCCTTCCATGACGGAGAGCCCATCGGGCAGATCCAGCGCACGCTCTTCCCCGCTGCAGGTCCTGTAGGTGATCTTGGCCATGGTCCTCCCCATCGGCTTGTTGTTTCGCCGCCTTGTGGGCGCGAATGAAACGACCTGAACGCTGTTCGAAAAGCGGACAAAAACAGGGCCTTGCGCCGCACCCTGGCGCCGGGGCCGGTTTCGTGCGCCCGCGGGGGGGCGATGCGGCCTTGCGGCGGGCCGGGATAGGGGCTTCAACTGGCCGGGCGCCCAGCCTTTCGTCCGAGACTTCGATGACCGCCCAGAGCCTTCAGGCGCGCCCGCCGCGCCACTATCCGACCCCCGCCGCCAAGTGCGCGGACCTGGTGGTGCACGTCGTCGGCCTCACCTTGGCGATGGTCGGCGGGGCCGTGCTGCTGGCCCTGGCAGTTCAGGCCAAGTCCATCAGCCTGATCGTCGGGGTGGCGATCTACGCCGCGGGGCTGCTGGCCATGCTGGCCTTCTCGACCGCCTACAACTTCGCCAAGCCGGCCTGGCGGCCGAAGCTGCGGCGGCTGGACCACGCCGGCATCTTCCTGATGATCGCCGGCTCCTACACCCCCTTCACCACCCAGCTCCTCGAGGGCGCCTGGTCGGTCGGCATGACGGCGGCGGTGTGGTCGATCGCGGGGCTCGGGGTGCTCGGCAAGCTGTTCCTCGGCCACCTCGACCGCAAGGTGTGGGTGGTGTTCTACCTGGCGCTCGGATGGATCGTGGTTATCGCCCTGCGTCCGCTCGCCTCCTCCATCACCTGGGGCGCGCTGGTGCTGCTGGCGGTCGGCGGCGTGCTCTACTCGACCGGCGTCGCCTTCTACGTGAACAAGCGGCTGAAGTTCGCCCGGGCCATCTGGCACGGCCACGTGGTCGCCGCCGCCTCGGCCCACTGGGCGGCCGTGTTGCTGGGCGTGGTGCTGGCCTCGCGGTGAGGCGTCAGCGCGGAACGTTCGCCAGCACACGCTGGTTCGGCCGCAGGAGGGCCAAGCCATGTCCGTGACCCGATCGCTTCTGGCCCTCGCGGCTGCGGCCCTGGTGGCCGGGTGCCAGGCGTCGGCCGGGGAAGGGCCGCCGGCGGCTGGCGGGCGGCCGGGGCCGGGCGGCATGTGCGGCGGGATCGCCGGCTTCTCCTGCTCGAGCGGCGAAAGCTGCATCATGGAGCCGGGCCGGTGCCGCATGCCGGACGCCTCGGGGATGTGCCGGTCGACGCCGCAGGCCTGCACCCGCATCTACAGGCCGGTCTGCGGCTGCGACGGAAAGACCTACGCCAACGCCTGCGAGGCCAACTCGGCCGGAACCAGCGTGCTTTCCGAAGGCGAGTGCGCGGCCGGCTGACGCGCTGCCTTTACGGCAGACGGCTTAGCCCCTAGCCAGCGGACCCGACCCGCCCTTCCAGGACACACCGCATGGCTTCGGGCCTCGCCGCACTACTCGACGATGTCGCCGCCATCGCCAAGCTGGCCGCCGCCTCGCTCGATGACGTCACCGGCGCGGCCGGCAAGGCCGGCTCGAAGGCCGTGGGCGTGGTGGTGGACGATGCGGCGGTGACGCCCGGCTATGCGATGGGCTTCACGCCGGACCGCGAGCTGCCGATTATCTGGAAGATCGCGCTCGGCTCGCTGAGGAACAAGTTCGTCTTCCTGCTGCCGGGGGCCATGCTGCTGAGCGCCTTCGCGCCCTGGGCGGTCACGCCGCTGCTGATGGCGGGCGGCGCCTACCTCTGCTTCGAGGCGGCCGAGAAGATCATCGAGGCGATCGGCGGCGGCCATGCCGAGGCCGAGGTCGCCGAGCTCGCTCTCAGCTCCACCGAGATGGAGAAGGCGAAGGTGGCGGGCGCGGTTCGCACCGACCTGATCCTTTCGGCCGAGATCATGGCCATCGCGCTGGCCTCCGTCTCCGACCGGCCGCTGGCGGTCCAGGCTGGGGCGCTGGCCGTCGTCGGCCTGGTCATCACCGCCGGCGTCTACGGGGTGGTGGCGCTGATCGTGAAAATGGACGACGTGGGCGTTCACCTGGCCAAGTCGGCGGGCGGCGTCCGGCGGCGGATCGGCCGCGGGCTGGTGCGGGCCATGCCGCACGTCCTGTCGCTGCTCTCGATCGTGGGGACGGCGGCGATGCTGTGGGTCGGCGGCGGGATCATCGTGCACGGCATGCACGAGTTCCACCTCGACTTCGTGCCGCACCTGGCCGAGGGCGCCCGCCACGCCGCGGCGGCCGCGCTGCCGGCCGTCGGCGCCGCCGCGGGCTGGGTCGCCTACGCCTTCGTCTCGGCGGTCACCGGTCTGACCGTCGGGGCGGCGATCGCCGCGGCGCTCATGCCCTTCCACCGCAAGCACTAGCGGAACCGGCGCCCTGCGGCCCTGTTAGCTTGCGATGGTGCGTGTTCAGTCCTCGCCTCCGCCCTCCCGCCAACGGGCGCCGCCGCGGCCCTTTCCCGGCTGGCTGTCGCTGCGGCGGGCAGGCGCGGTGCTGGCCGCCTCGGCTCTGCTCGCCGGCGGCGCGGCTGGCCAGGAGCCGCCGCCGCAGGACATCGGCGTCGCAGAACTGCGCGGACAGGTGTCCGACCCGCTCGTCGAACGCTTCTATTCCGCCCGCGGCTGGCGCGCGGCCTGGACGGAGGACCAGGCGCGGTCCCTCGAACAGGCGATCGAGGACGCGCCGCGGCACGGCCTCGAGCCCCGGCGCTTCCTCGACCTGATCGTGCCGTCGGAGGACCCCGTCCGCCGCGACGCGGCCCTGACGCGCGCGGCCCTGGCCTACGCCAAGGCTTTGGCGCACGGCGTGGTGGATCCTGAGGAGCTGCACGACATCTTCGAACTCGAGGGCGCGAGGATCGACGTCGTCGCCGGGCTGTCCCAGGCGCTGGAGCGCGGCGAACTGGGGAACTGGCTCGCCGCGCTGCCGCCGCAGGACGCCGAGTACCAGGCCCTGTCGCGCGCCTACCTCGCCGCGCGCCGCTCGCCCGACGGCTCGACCGGGATCGGCGAGGGGCCGCTGATCCGGCCTGGCGGCGCCGATGCGCGCCTCCCGGCCATCGTGCGCCAGCTGCAGGCGCGCGACTACCTGCCCGACGGAGACCCGCCGGAAACCTACGAACCCGACCTGGTGACGGCCGTCCGTCAGCTCCAGTCCGATTCCGGCCTGAAGCCGGACGGCATCGTCGGGCCGGCGACGTTGAAGGTGTTGTCGGAGGGCTCTGCGGATCGCGCGCGGCAGCTGGCGGTGAACCTCGAGCGGCGGCGCTGGCTGACCCGCCGGCCGCCCGCGACACGGATCGACGTCAACATCGCCTGGGCGCAGCTCGCCTATTTCGAAGCGGGCGAGGTCGCCTGGTCGGGCCGCACGGTGGTCGGCGAACGCAAGCGCGCCACCCCCATGCTGCAGGACTCCTTCGACCGGCTGATGGTCAACCCGCCCTGGAACGTGCCCCAGCGGATCGCCGCCGAGGAGATCCTGCCCAAGGGCGACGGCTACCTGCGCCGCAACAACATGGTCGTGCAGGACGGCCGCGTCATCCAGAAGCCCGGGCCCGACGCGGCCCTGGGCCTGGTGAAGTTCGACATGCGCAACGACTACGCCATCTATCTGCACGACACGCCCGCCAAGGCGCTGTTCGCCGAG
>JAQVDF010000253.1 GCA_028698405.1 Phenylobacterium sp.
GCTCGTTGGAGGCCATCAGCTCGGAGAAGCTGATCTGGTAGCCCTCGGCCTTGTAGCCGATGCTCTCCAGGTAACGCTTCATGTCGAGCAGGGAGAAGCCGACCTTTTCGATCGTCGCCCGGTCGCCGACGTCCCACATGGCCTTGAAGATCTCAGCTTCGCCGACGTCGCGCCCGTAGTGGTAGCGCAGCAGGGTGGCCAGCGAGGCCGAGCCGCAGCTGTAGTCGTGCTGCTGGCGCACGACGTTCTTGAAGCGGATGTCGCGGAAGCTGGTGACCGTCAGGTTCAGCGGCGAGCCACGATCGAACAAGGCGACCTGCGCCGCTACTGGGCCGGCCGTGGCGAGCACCGTGACGGCGGCGGCTGCGGCGACCCTCATGTTACGAGGCTTGCCCATGGCGTTGCTCACAGGTCCGGGGCGCCGATGACGGTGACCAGGATGTTGCCCTGGAGGTTGCTGTTGGCGCCGGTGTTGATCACCACGTTGCCGACGCCGTTGAAGCCGTCCATCGCGGCCTCGGAGAAGCTGACATCGCCGGAGTTCAGGTCACCGCCGATGGTGTTTCCGCTGTTGGTGGCGGTCAGCGTCTGAGTGGCCTGCACCTGCACGCCGGCGTCCTGCCCGCCGTTGTAGGCCGACAGTTCGGCCTCCTGGAGCCTGCGGCGCTGCGGCTCCTGAGACTCGGCCGCCGCCGGTCGGTCGACGCCGGCCGGCGCGGCCGTCTCGGGCCCGGCGGCCAGGGCCGGCCGGACGCCCACCGCGCTCGCCACGAGGGCGACCGCTACAATCGCATGGCTGTTCATCGACCCGCCGGGAGCCGGACGGCTCCCGCCTCACGCTCGGCTTGAGTTGACCGGGCCGGCCGGCTCGGCCGGCCCGGTGGGCTCGTCGGAGTGGCTCGCGATCCTACGGGCCGCCGAAGTTGATGTCGGCGTTGGCGGAGATGCCGCTGTTGGCCTGGATGGTGCTCGCAAAACCGGTGTTCGAGCCGTTCACGTGCACGCCGGCCGACCCGCTGAAGGAGTCGCCGCTGTGTTCCACGTTGCCGGTCTCGAACGCGCCGTTCTGGTCGCCGCCAGGCGAAGCGAAGTTCACCGTGGTGCCGGTGACCGTGGAGCTCAGCGTCTGAGTGTTCAGGCTCGTGCGTGACGAGTTGTTGAACGAGTCGTTCGTGCTGTTGTCCGAGTTGTCGCTGTTGTCCGAGTTGTCGGTCGTATTGAACGAGTCGTTGGTGCTGTTATCCGAGTTGTCGCTGTTGTCTGAATTATCGCTGTTATCGGAGTTGTTGCTGTTGTCCGAGTTGTTCGACGCATCGAGCGAGACGTCGCCGATCGTGGTGCTGTTGTCGGAGTTGTCTTCGGACGAGTTGTCGTTGAGTCCGTTCGTGATGGTCGAGGTGTCGATGTCTCCCGCCGTCTGAGCGTAGACGGAGGTGGCCATTCCCAACGTCAAAGCGGCGATCGACGCCGCCGCGACAAGCGCGTGTCTCATGGCTTGCTCCTGGACCTATTTCTCGTCTGGGTTGTGCCCTCCTCAGCGGCGCCGAACCTACACCTGCTGCGACAACTTGCATCAGAAAGTTTTCACCAAATATTCGTGAATATTGCAGAGCTTATGAACGGCTCAGATTCTCATTTCATGGGTTAACAGTGATAATATCGCGAGGCGAATGCAAGATATTGGGGTTGCGAAAGCGCTGCCTTATATTTCTAGGTAACCCCTGAAATCGCCCGGAATGGGCGGCGCTTGCTCAATGTGGGTATGGCCCGGAAGGCAGGCGGCCGCAGCCTCCGCGCGGCCCGCGCCGCGGGCGCCGGCGCGCCTCGATCCGGACGGGGCGAAGGCTCCGCCGTGCGCCCTTGTGTGTCTAAACCGCCACACTACATCCCCCTCAGGTCCAGGCTGCGCTCGACGAGGCGGCCCTGGCCGATCCGCCTATCCGAGGGGACACAATGAACATCGACCTCTATTCCGATCGCGCCAAGCAGGCGATCCAGTCGGCCCAGAGCCTTGCGCTCGCGCGCCGCCATCAGCAGCTTGGTCCCGAGCACCTCCTGAAGGTGTTGCTCGAAGAAAAGGACGGGCTCTCGCGCGCGCTGATTCAGAGCGCCGGCGGCCGGCCGGACGAAGCCGACCGCGCGGTCGAGACCCTGCTCGCCAAGCTTCCCAAGGTCGAAGGCGGCTCGGGGCAGCTCTACATGAAGCCGGACACCGCGCGAGTGTTCGTCAAGGCCGAAGAGGACGCCAAGAAGGCGGGCGACGCCTTCGTCACCACCGAGCGGCTGCTGATCGCCATCGCCCAGGAGGGCGGCGAGGCGGCGAATGCGCTGCGAAGCTCCGGGGTGACCCCCAAGGGCCTCGAGGAGGCCGCGCAGGCGGTCCGCAAGGGCCGCACCGCCGACAGCGCTTCGGCCGAGGAGGGCTACGACGCCCTCAAGCGCTACGCCCGCGACCTGACCCAGGCGGCCCGCGACCAGAAGCTGGACCCGGTCATCGGCCGCGACGAGGAGATCCGCCGCACCATCCAGGTGCTCTCGCGTCGCACCAAGAACAACCCGGTGCTGATCGGCGAGCCCGGCGTCGGCAAGACGGCGATCGTCGAGGGCCTGGCCCTGCGCATCGTCAACGGCGACGTGCCCGAAAGCCTGAAGGACAAGAAGCTGCTGGCGCTCGACATGGGCGCGCTGATCGCCGGGGCGAAGTACCGCGGCGAGTTCGAGGAGCGGTTGAAGGCGGTGCTGAACGAGGTCACCGCCGCCGAAGGCTCGATCATCCTGTTCATCGACGAGATGCACACCCTGGTCGGGGCCGGGAAGACCGACGGGGCGATGGACGCCTCCAACCTGCTGAAGCCCGCGCTCGCCCGGGGTGAACTGCACTGCGTCGGCGCGACCACGCTCGACGAGTACCGCAAGCACGTCGAGAAGGACGCCGCGCTCGCCCGCCGCTTCCAGCCGGTGTTCGTCAGCGAGCCGACGGTGGAGGACACCATCTCCATCCTGCGGGGCCTGAAGGAGAAGTACGAGGTGCACCACGGGGTGCGCATCTCCGACAGCGCCATCGTGGCGGCCGCGACGCTGTCCAACCGCTACATCACCGACCGCTTCCTGCCGGACAAGGCGATCGACCTGGTCGACGAGGCGGCCAGCCGCGTGCGCATGACCGTCGATTCCAAGCCCGAGGAGCTGGACGAGATCGACCGGCGTATCGTGCAGCTGAAGATCGAGCGCGAGGCGCTGTCCAAGGAGACCGACGCGGCGTCCAGGGCCCGGCTCGAGAAGCTCGAGGAGGAACTGGAGGACCTCGAGGCTCAGTCCGCCGAGATGACGTCAAAGTGGCGCGCCGAAAAGGAGAAGGTCTCCTCGGCCGCCCAGGCCCGCGAGGCGCTGGACCGGTTGCGGGCCGAGCTGGTCGCCGCCCAGCGGCGCGGCGACCTGCAGCGCGCCTCCGAGATCGCCTACGGCGAGATCCCGCAGCTCGAGAAGCGGCTGGCCGACGAGGAGGCCGCCGGCAAGGACGCCATGACCCCCGAGGTCGTCGACGCCGAGCAGATCGCGGCGGTGGTCTCCCGCTGGACCGGTGTGCCGGTGGAGAAGATGCTGGAGGGCGAGCGCGAGAAGCTGCTGTCCATGGAAGACGCCCTGCGCAAGCGGGTGGTCGGCCAGGAAGAGGCGCTGGTCGCGGTCTCCGACGCGGTGCGGCGCGCCCGCGCCGGCCTGAAGGACCCCAACCGGCCGATCGGCTCCTTCCTGTTCCTGGGCCCGACCGGCGTCGGCAAGACCGAGCTCACCAAGGCGCTGGCCGAGTTCCTGTTCGACGACGAGGGCGCCATCACCCGCCTCGACATGAGCGAGTACATGGAGAAGCACTCGGTCAGCCGGATGATCGGGGCGCCTCCCGGCTACGTCGGCTACGACGAGGGCGGGGCGCTGACCGAGGCGGTGCGCCGGCGGCCCTACCAGGTGGTCCTGTTCGACGAGGTCGAGAAAGCCCACCCGGACGTCTTCAACGTGCTGCTGCAGGTGCTCGATGACGGGCGGCTGACCGACGGCCAGGGGCGGACGATCGACTTCCGCAATACGCTGATCATCATGACCTCCAACCTCGGCTCGGAATACCTGGCCGGCGGAGAGGACGTGGAGGCGGCGCGTCCGGCGGTGATGGAGGTCGTGCGCCGGCACTTCCGG
>JAQVDF010000003.1 GCA_028698405.1 Phenylobacterium sp.
TGACGTGGAACGGCTGCACGACGGCGGCGAAATCGGGATGGGCCTCGCAGGCGGCGCCGTGGGCGGCGAGCCTGGGCCAGCGGGCGGGATCGAAGACGCCGGGCAGCGCCTCGCCGATGAAGCGCAGCACGCAGCCGACGGCGATGTCGGCGTGGGTCGGGCGCTCGCTGAACCACCAGGTCCCCTCGTCGCGCGAGGCCTCCAGGGCGTCGAGCACGCCGGCGATCTGCGTGCGGCAGCGTTCGACCCAGGCGGGCGTGCCGCGGCCGTGGACCACCTGCTCGTAGATCAGGCTCACCGCCTTGTCGCCCATGCCGGTGGCGAGCGCGCAGACCTTCAGCGTCGCGCGCCGCTGCGGACCGGAGGGGGCGATCAGCGCCCGTTCGGGTCCGGCCTGCTCGTCCAGCCAGTCGAGAATGGCCGAGCTCTCGACCAGCGCCTCGCCGTCGTCCAGCACCAGGGTCGGCACGCGGCGCAGCGGGTTGTAGCGGGCGATCTCCTCGGCGTCACCGAACACCGACCAGGGCCGGTGCTCGTAGGGCATGCCGTAGAGACGCAGGGCGACGGCAACCCTTCGCACGAAGGGGCTGTCGTATTGGCCGATCAGGATCATGCGGCGATCCCAACTCGCCATCGGGGCATGGTCAAGCCGAACGCGGTTCGCCGCTCGTTCGTTGACTGACGGACAGCCACCCGAGGAGCCTTTCCATGCCCGCCAAGTCCGCCGCCCAGCAGAAGGCCGCCGGCGCCGCCCTCGCCGCCAAGCGCGGCGACCAGCCCAAGTCCAAGCTGAAGGGCGCCTCCAAGTCGATGATGGAGTCCATGAGCGAGAAGGAGCTCGAGAAGATGGCCTCCACCAAGCGCAAGGGTAAGCCCGAGCACGCGGCTCGCAGCTAGTTTCACCCGGATTAAATTGACGGCTGGCGCCCCCGGGTGGTAGCCGGGGCCGATGGAGCCCCGCTTCACAGCCTTCGCCGGCGAGCGCCTGCTCGCGCGCGGGACCGCCGCCGAGGTGGCCCTGGCCTTGAAGGCAGCGCTCGACGCGGGCGTGCCGCGCATCGTGGCCTTCGACGACGCCGATGGCCGGCAGATCGACTTCGACCTGCGCGGGACGAACGCCGAGATCGCCGCCCGCCACCCACCCGCCGAGGCGCCCAGGCGGGGACGCCCGAAGCTGGGCGTCATCGCCCGCGAGATCACCCTCTTGCCCCGCCATTGGGAGTGGCTCGCCGGCCAGCCCGGCGGCGCCTCGGCCGCGCTCCGCCGCCTGGTGCAGGCCGCCATGCGCGACGCCGAGGGGCCGGACGCCGTCCGCAGGCGGCGCGAGCGCGCCTATCGCGTCATGTCGGCCCTCGCCGGCGATCTGCCGGGCTTCGAAGAGGCCAGCCGCGCGCTGTTCGCCGGCGATGCGGCGCGCCTGCGGGACCTGACCCTCGACTGGCCGTCCGAGGTGCGCGGCTATGTCCAGGAGCGGCTCGAGGACGAGGCGCCGCAGCCCGGAAGCGTCCGCAACTGACGTAGCCAGGTAGCCACAGTAGCGTATGCACGTGATGCACGCCTTGATTGCAGAAGACGACGCCCCGGCGGCGCCACGCGAAGCCGACATTCTGATCGCTCACTGGACGGTCGCCCGGGTGGTCCCGGTGATCGGCTGGGCGGGCGCCGATCCCACCGGCGCGCGGCTGTTCGCCCACGGGCAGTCGCCGGGCGAGCTCGCGCCGCTGCCGCCGGGGTCCAGACGGGGCGCGGTGGCGCTCAGGGTCTGCGGCCAGTCGATGCGCGGGCTCGCCGACGACGGCGCGCTGATCTACTTCGAGGATCAGCGCACCCCGCCCACCACCGACATGCTGGGTCACGTGGTGGTGCTGGAGACCGACGGCGACGAGGTGCTGGTCAAGCGGTTGCTGCGCGGCTCGGGACCCGGCCTGTTCGACCTCGAGAGCCTGGATGCGCCGCTGCGCGCCGACGTTCGGCTGCGCTGGGCGGCCCACATCACGGCCATCATCCCGCCCTATCAGGCCCGCCGCATCCTGCTGGGCGCGGCCTGACGCGGAACTGGCTCCTCGGCGGCCACGTTGCTCCCTCGGTCGGGCCAAGAGGAGAGAGTTGCATGCGGAGCATCATTTACATCGTCGGCCTGGTCGTCGTCGTCGCCGTCGTCCTGTCGCTGCTCGGCATCGTCTAGCGCCCGGGGGCCGGCAGGGCTCAGAATGGCCCGATGTGCAACGAATACCGCTTCCGCCAGCCGCTGGACCGCATCGTCGCGGAGTTCAGCCAGCTCAGGATCCCGGTCCGCTGGAGCGGCGGGGCGCCAAACCTCGAGCCGCGCGATTCCATCCGCCCCACCGACCCGGCCCCCGTTCTGGTCGGCGGCGAGGACGGCGCGGCCGAGCTGCGCCAGCTCCGCTGGGGCTTTTCGCAGCCGAAGGGCGGGCCGGTCATCAACTACCGATCGGAGAACCGCCGTTTCGCGAAAGGCCGCTGCCTTGTTCCGGCCGACGGCTTCTACGAGTTCACCGGGACCAAGTACCCGAAGTCGAAGTGGCTGTTCACCACCACTGACAGCGACTTCTTCTGTTTCGCGGGCCTGGTGCGCGAGGACCGCTTCACCATCCTGACCTGCGCGCCGGGGCCCGACATCGCCCCCTACCACGACCGGCAGGTGGTGATCCTGCAACGGCAAGACTGGGCGGCCTGGCTCGCCCCTTCGCCCGAGCACCCGGCGCCCGGCCCCCTGCCGGCCGGCGCCCTGAAGGTCGAACAGATCCGCTGAGCCCGATCGGGAACACAGCGCCGCCTGCTTCGCTTCCTCTTTGCATGACGAGGAGAAGCGAATGGCCGACGAAGTTCCGGAAACCGACGAAGGCGTGGCCACCGGCGACCGGCGCGAGGAGATGCGCTACGAGGACGACCCGGCCCAGCTCGCCCGCATCCGCCACACGTTGCCGAGCGATGCAAACCGCCTCCCCAAGCAGATGACCGCCTCCGGCGACCACGAGCCGCCGAGCGACGCCGGCCCGCTGACCGACGTGGCCGAGGCCGCGCCCTCGCCGTCCGTCTGGGACGCCCGCCCGAACGCCGACTGATCGTCCGCCTCGTTGGTTGACGCGGGGCGCGAGGGGCTTATGGATAGTTTGGAAACCTAACTACCTTAAGCTTCGAGTCGCATGCACGCCGCCGTCTCCACCGATCCCGACGACCCTATCGCGCTGGCCGAGGCCCTGCGCCCGGCGCTGCTGCGGGTTACGCGGCGGCTGAGGCAGGAGGCCAACAAGGAGGGCCTGTCGGCGCTCGACGCCCTGCTGCTCGGCGAGATCAAGCGCAAGCCCGGCATCGGCGTCTGCGACCTGGCCGACCAGGAGCAGATTTCCCGTCCGACCATGAGCGGCCACATCAAGCGGTTCGAGGCCGCCGGCTGGATCGTCCGCGCCGGCCACGCCAAGGACGGCCGCCGCTCGGGCCTGACCATCACGCCGGCCGGCCTCAAGGCGCTCGAGGCCATCCGCCGCCGGCGCAACGACTGGCTGGCGGTACGCCTGGCCAAGCTGTCGCCCGAAGCGCGCCGCGAACTGGCCGCGGCCGCCGGCCCGCTCCTGCAGCTGCTCAAGGTGGACGCATGAGCCAGGTCCACGGACGCATCCCCGCCGCCACCCGTGCAAACGCCGACGCCGCCGGCCGGACCGTCCGCGGCTGGATGATCCCGGCGATCATCGGCTCGGCGATGCTGATGCAGACGTTGAACGCCACGGTGCTGCACAACGCCCTGCCGACCATGGCCGAGGCGCTGGGAGAGGATCCGCTCCGGCTCAACCTGGCGATCACCATGTACCTGCTGGCCGCGGCGGTCTTCCTGCCGATCAGCGGCTGGGCGGCCGACAAATTTGGAGCCAAGCGGATCTTCGTCCTGTCGATCGTCCTCTACGCCTTCAGCTCGGCGGCCTGCGGCTTCGCGAACAGCCTCGCCGAACTGGTCGCCGCGCGCCTCGTGCAGGGTGTCGCCGGGGCGATGATGATGCCGGTGGGTCGCCTCGTCCTCTTGCGCACCACGCCCAAGAACGAGCTGGTCGGCGCGATGTCGGTGCTGACCATGCCGGCTCTGCTCGGGCCGGTGATCGGTCCGGTGCTGGGCGGCGCCATCGTCACCTTCGGCGACTGGCGCTGGATCTTCTTCATGAACCTGCCGATCGCCGCCGTGGGCCTGGCGCTGGTGCTGCGCTTCGTTCCCAACGTCGCCGAGCAGGACGTCTCCAAGCTCGACTTCGTCGGTCTCCTGCTGACCGGCCTCGGCCTCGCCGGCCTGATCTTCGGCTTCGAGAACCTGGGCCGCGACATCATGCCGGCCTGGGCGGTGGCCTGCCTGTTCTTCGGCGGCTTCGGCTGCGCCGGGGCCTACTGGCTGCACGCCAAGCGCAACCCAAACGCCATCCTCGATCTGTCGCTGTTCAAGGTGCAGACCTTCACCGCCGCGGTGGTCGGCGGCTCGTTCATGCGCTTCGCCATGGGCGCGACGCCCTTCCTGCTGGCCATGCTGCTGCAGATCGGCTTCGGCTTCACGCCGTTCGAGGCGGGCCTCTTGACCTTCATGAGCGCGGCCGGCGCGCTGATCATGAAGACCACCGCCCCGCCGATCCTGCGCCGCTTCGGCTTCAAGCGGGTGCTGATCGTCAACGCGGTGATCGTCGCCGCCTCCTTCATGGCCTACGGCCTGTTCCGCCCGGAGTGGTCCAGGTGGGCGATCATGACGGTGCTCCTGGTCGGCGGCTTCTTCCGCTCTTTGCAGTTCACCAGCCTCAACGGCCTGGCCTACGCCGATGTGGACCAGCCGCAGATGAGCCGCGCCTCGACCATGTCGAGCATGTTCCAGCAGCTGAACCAGTCGATCGGGATCGGGCTGGCCGCCACCCTGATCCACCTGCTGATGACCTGGAGCGGCCAGGAGCGGATGACCGCCGACACCATCGCCCCGGCCTTCATGGTGTTCGGCGTGCTCAGCCTGGTCTCCCTCGCCTTCTTCGTCCCCCTGCCCCGCAACGCCGGCGACGAGATGAACGGACGCGACCGCGCCGAGTGACCCGGCCGGCGCGTGGCGCCATCATAGAGGCGACGCGAGGTGATTCTGGGGCCTGCGGCTCCGGGGAAGCGGATGACTCAGCAGCGGCGGGCATCGGTCGAACGCGCTGAGGGGGGCGGAGGGCCGCTCGCCAACCGCCTGTTCGCGGCCTTCGCCATCGGCCTCGCCGCCCTGCCGGTCCTGCCCCCGCCGGTCTCGCTCGGCTGGACGGCCTTCGCCCTGGCGCTGGCGGGGATCGAGGCCCGCTTCCGGCAAGGGCGGGTGCGCGGCCTCCTGGTCGTCCTCTCCCGGCTGAACTACGCGCTCATGGCGGTGCTGTTCTGGCGCACCGAGATCGCCGTCGCCCGGCTGTTCGCGGTGGTCATCGTGGTGGTCGACCTGTTGTGGCTGCTGATGCGCCATCACCAGCGCCCGCGCGCCTTCCTGGCCGCCGCCTCCCCGATGCTGGCGCTGGGCCTCGCGGGCGCGGTCGACGTGCTGGCGCTGTTCGTACGGCAGGGGCGGCCGGCCTTCGCCCTCACCGCCCTGATGGGGCCGCTGCTCCTGACCCACTTCCTGCTGCAGACCCGCCGGCGGCTCTGCGCCTGGCAGGCCGATCTGGCCCGCGCCGGCGCTGCGGCCGAGGCGGCGGCGCGGGCCAAACGCCATTTCCTGGCCACCATGAGCCATGAGATCCGCACGCCGCTGAACGGGGTGCTGGGCATGGCGCAGGCGATGGCCGCCGACCGTCTGAGCCCGGTGCAGCGCGAGCGGCTGGCGGTGGTCCGCGAGTCCGGCGAGGCGCTGGCCGCCATCCTCGACGACGTCCTCGACCTTGCGGCCATCGAATCCGGCCGCCTGGAGCTGAAACCGGCCGATTTCGACCTCGCCGAACTGGCCGAGTCCGCCCTGGCGGCGGTCGCGGCGGACGCCGAAGCCAAAGGCCTCGCCGCGAAGCTGCAGATCGCCCCCGGCGCCCAGGGCGTCTATCACGGCGACGCCCGCCGGCTACGCCAGATCCTCGCCAAGCTGCTGTCCAACGCCGTCAAGTTCACCACCGCCGGCGAGGTGGAACTGACCGTGGACCGCAGGGACGACGGCCGCCTCGCCTTCGCCGTTCGCGACACGGGCCCCGGGATCGCCGAGGCCCAGCTGCAGCGCCTGTTCGAACGGTTCGAGCAGCAGGATCCCTCCTCCACCCGCCGACACGGCGGCACGGGCCTGGGGCTGTCGATCGCGCGCGAGATCGCCGTCATGCTGGGCGGCGAGATCGAAGTCCGCAGTCGGCCGGGCGAGGGCTCGACCTTCACTCTCCTTGCGCCGCTCCCGCGCATCGCCGAGGCCGCGCCCGCGACCCCGGCTTCGCCTGAGACTCTGGACCTGTCGCACGTGCGGCTGCTGGCGGCCGAGGACAACCCGATGAACCAGCTCGTCCTCAGGACCCTGCTGGGACAGCACGGGCTGGAGCCGGTGCTGGTCGCCAACGGGGCCGAGGCGCTGGCCGCCTGGCGGGCCGGCGGCTTCGACGTGATCCTGATGGACGTGCAGATGCCGGAGCTGGACGGCCCCGCCGCCGCCCGGGCCATTCGCGCCGAAGAGGCCGCCCGCGGCCTTCCCCGCACACCTATCGTCGCCCTGACCGCCAACGCCATGAGCTGCCAGGTCGAGGAGTACCGGGCCGCGGGCATGGACCAGCACGTCGCCAAGCCCATCGAGGCGGGGCTGCTCTACGACGCCATCCTCGCGGCCGTTCAGGCGCGCCGCGCGCTTGCCGGCGCCGTCGCCTAAGGGGCTGGACAGCGGCGCGGCGCCGTTCTTGAAGCGGACTGAAACCCTGCCAAGCTTCCGACAGTTTGCGGGACGCCGCCCCGGAGTAGTCGTGTCCGACGCCGCCGCAACCCTGGACCTGACCGCCCGCAAGGGGCGTCCCCTGAGGCTGGCGGCTTGCGTCCTGGCGGCCGTCGCCGCGCTGGCGCTGGGCGGGGCGATGCTGTTCCAGCAGGCCTTCCTCACCGACCTGCCACCGGTGCCCGACCGTACGGGCCTCTGGGGCGCGGGCCGGCCGCCCGGCGTCACCTTCCTGGACAAGGACGGCAAGGTGATCGCCCACCGCGGCCCCCGACACGGCGCGCCGGTCACGCTCAAGGAACTGCCGCCGCACGTGCCGCGCGCCTTCCTGGCCGCCGAGGACCGCCGATTCTACGAGCACGGCGCGCTGGATCTGCGCGGCATCGCCCGCGCCGCGCGCGTCAACCTGGAGGCCGGCCGCGCCGTTCAGGGCGGCTCGACCCTCACCCAGCAGCTCGCCCGCACCCTGTTCCTGGCCCCCGACAAGACCCTGCGCCGCAAGGTCCAGGAGGCGGCCCTGGCGCTGAAGCTCGAGCGGATGCTGAGCAAGGACGAGATCCTCGAGCTCTATCTGAACCGGATCTACTTTGGGAACCGCGCCTACGGCCTGACCGCCGCCGCCAAGGCCTATTTCGGCAAGGCGCCCGAGGACCTGACCCTGGCCGAGGCGGCCCTGCTCGCCGCTTTGCCCAAGGCGCCCACGCGGCTGGCGCTGACCAACGACCGCAACGCCGCCTGGGGTCGGGCCCGACTGATCCTCGCCCAGATGCAGGAACTCGGCTGGGCGGACGCCAATCAGGTCGCCCTCGCGGCCGCCGCCGCGCCCGAAGTGGTCCACACCCCCGAGCCCGGAGAAGGCGACATGGCCTGGGTGCTGGACGCCGCCGCCCTGCAGGCCGAGACCCTGGTCGGGACCGGCGCCCCGGACCTGGTCATCCGCCTGACCGTCGATCCCGCCCTGCAGGCCAGGGGCGCAGAGATCGTCCGCCAGGCCATAGCCGGCGAGGGCCGTCGTCGCGGGGCTCGCCAGGCGGCGCTGGTGGCGCTCGCGCCCGACGGAGCGATCCGGGCCATGGTCGGCGGCGTCGACCATGCGCAGAGCCCATTCAACCGCGCCTGGCAGGCGCGGCGACAGCCCGGCTCGGCCTTCAAGCCCCTGATCTGGGCCGCGGCCCTGGAGCGCGGCGTCTCGCCCTACGAACTGCGCGCCGACGCGCCGGTGAACATCGGCGGCTGGAGCCCGCAGAACTTCGGTGGCGGATACTCCGGCGCGGTGACCGTCGCCGAGGCGCTGCGGCGATCGATCAACACCGTCTCGGTGCGGCTGGCGCGCGAGGCCGGAACCGAGCGCGTGGCCGAACTCTCCCACCGCTTCGGGCTGGCGGCGATCCCCGACCGCCCCCTGCCCTCCATCGCCCTGGGCGCCTACGAGGTGAGCCTCCTAGAGCTGACCAGCGCCTACCAGGTGTTCCAGAACGGCGGCGTGCAGCGGCCGCCCTACCTGATCGCCAGCATCGCCAACGCCCGCGGCGACCTCCTCTACCTGCGCACGCCGACCGCCGGCGCGCCGGCCTTCAATCCCGATCAGGCCGCGCAGATGGTTCGGATGATGCAAGGGGTGATCGCCTCGGGCACCGGCCGGCGCGCCGCGCTCGGCCGGATCGCCGCCGGCAAGACCGGCACCAGCCAGAACCATCGCGACGCCTGGTTCGTCGGCTTCACCCCGGACTGGGCGGCCGGCGTCTGGGTCGGCAACGACGACAACCGGCCGATGTCCCGCGTGGTCGGCGGCGAGCTGCCGGCGGTGATCTGGCGGCGTTTCATGACTGCGGCGCACGCCGGACTACCGCCCCGCGGCTTCGACTGGATGCCACAGCCGCCGGCCCCGCCGCCGCGCGAGTGGACCGACGAGCCCGCGGAGGAGCTCGACGAGACCATCGAGGTCGCCGCCGCACCGCCTGACGAGGTCCGCATCTGGCCGCCCCAGCGCGGCTGGGAGGCCGAGCCGCCCCCCTACGGCTACGACGACGAAGAGCCTTGGGACGAGCCGGGCCCCTACCGGCCCTACGACGAGCCGTCGGATCGGCCGCCGCGGTGGACGGCCGAGCCGGGCTACTGGTGAGGGCTACTCGGCCGCCCAGGCGAGCGGGCGGCCGCGAGTGAGCTTGGTCTTCTCGGCGAGCGCCAGCTTGGCAGCCTCGTACTCCGCAGCCAGCCGGTCGATCCGTTCGCCGGCGGTGGGGATGTCCTGGATGGCGCCGATGCCTTGGCCGCAGCCCCAGATATCCTTCCAGGCCTTGGCCTTCTGGTTGCCGCCCGAGCCGAAGTTCATCTTCGAGGGGTCGGCCTCGGGCAGGTTGTCCGGATCCAGCCCCGCCGCCACGATCGACGGGCGCAGGTAATTGCCGTGCACCCCGGTGAACAGGTTGGTGTAGACGATGTCGTCGCCCGAGCTGTCGACGATCATCTGCTTGTAGCCCGGCGCAGCGTTGGCCTCCTGCGTGGCGATGAAGGCCGAGCCCATATAGGCCAGGTCTGCGCCCATCGCCTGGGCGGCCAGGATGGCGCCGCCGTTGGCGATCGCCCCCGACAGGGCGATGGGTCCGTCGAACCACTGGCGCAGCTCCTGCACGAAGGCGAACGGCGACAGCCGGCCCGCGTGGCCGCCGGCTCCGGCCGCGACCGGGATCAGGCCGTCCGAGCCCTTCTCCACCGCCTTGCGGGCGAAGGTGTCGTTGATCACGTCGTGGAAGGTGACGCCGCCGTAGCTGTGCACCGCCTGGTTCACGTCTTCGCGCGCGCCCAGCGAGGTGATGATGATCGGCACCTTGTACTTGGTGGTCATCTCCACGTCGTGCTCGAGCCGGTCGTTGGTCTTGTGGACGATGTGGTTGACTGCGAACGGGGCCGAGGGCGCCTCCGGGTGTGCCTTGTCCCACGCCGCCAGCTCTTCGGTGATCTGCCCCAGCCACTCGTCGAGCAGGCTGGCGGGCCGCGCGTTCAGCGCGGGAAACGAGCCGACGATGCCGGCCTTGCACTGGGCGATGACCAACTCGGGTCCGGAAATGATGAACAGCGGCGAGCCGATGACCGGCAGCCGGAGGCGGTTTTCGAGGACGGCGGGAAGGGCCACGAGCAAGCTCCGTTCGGTTTACGATTTACACCGTAAGCCGACACCCTCGGAGCCCGCAAGTCTCAAAGAACGGCGTATGCGAAGGTCGGAAATCGCGGGCGGGCAGGTAGCGCTGCGCGCAACCGGTCACGGTATTTCGCGCGCGCGGCGCCGGGTCGGCGGAAGGCCTGCCTGTCAGTTGCCTCAGAGCCGGTCCTCCGGCGGCTGCTCTGCCTTGCGGGTCCAGCGGTCGAGAAGCTGACGGGCGGCCTCACGGCCGCCGAGGCCGAAGGCGAGCGCCGCGGCCACCGCCGCCGAACCGAGGATCAGGCCGAACGCCAGGATGACGATCTCGTCGGCGATGCCCATGAACCGCAGGCCCATGGCCGTGGCCAGCGCGATGGTCGCCCAGCGCACGATGCTGGAGGCGAAGCCGTCCGCCCCGCCCGTCGAGCGATCGATCATCCCGGCCAGGAAGTGGGCCAGCAGCACGCCGACGGTGATGATCACCCCGCCGAACAGCACGTGGCCCGCCAGGTCCAGCACCTCCTGCAGGATCTGGGCGATGGCGACGAACTCCAGCAGCCGCGCCGCCTCGATGGCCGACAACAGCATGATCGCCACCAGCACCAGCTGGGCGACCACCTTCGAGGGCGTCGCCGTGAGCACCGGGGACGGCTCGGCGGCGGGCGCCTGGTCGGCCGGGGCCTCCGCCGGCGGGACGGCGGGCGCCGTCGCCTTCACGCCGAGCGACTGCAGGCTGCGATCGAAGCCCAGCGAAGGCAGGACCTGTTCGATCAGCCCGGCCACCCAGCGGCCGATGAAGAAGGCGAGCGAAAGCACGATGGCGGCCGCCAGCACCCGCGGCAGCGCGCTCAGCACCGTCTGGAGCACCGCCACCGCCGGGGCCGAGATGGCCTCGATCTGCAGCTGCTCCAGCGCGGCGATGGTCACCGGGATGACGATCAGAACGAACACCAGGGTGCCCAATGTCTTGCCGAGCCCCGAGGCGCCGGTGATGCGCGACAGCCCTGCCCGCTCAAGCCAGTTGTCGATGCGAGCCGCGGTCAGCGCCGCCTCCACCACACGCCGCGCCAGCGTCGCCACCACCAGGCCGACGACGAAGATGACCCCGGCGCCGATGATGTTGGGCACGAAGACCAGCACGTCGCTGATCAGCGTCGAGAGCGGGATGACCACGTCGTCCAGCTCCAGGATGGTCAGGGCGGCGATCACGCCGATCAGCAGCACCAGCCAGTAGCCGAGCTGGCCGAGCTGGTAGCCGATGGTCTCACGAGGGCCGGCGTCGCGGTTGTGCGCCCTGATGCCCGGGAACCGGTCGATCAGCTTGGCCATGCCCCACTGCACGCCCTTGGCCAGGAAGTGGGCGGCGACCAGCACCGCGATGGCGGTGAGGATCTTCGGGCCCCACTCGTAGAGGATGTCCTGGACGTCGTAGTAGCCAGCGGTCGGCATCGGCGGTCCCCAAGCTGCGCGAGCTCAACAATTCCGTGGGCAGCTCAACCGGTTTCGCCCGCGAATTCAAGCCGCACCCGCGCTTGACGGCCCTCGCGTCAGGGGACCATCACGAGGGCCATGAACGACGTCACCGCCCTCGCCGCCGGCTTCGAGCCCGCCTCGGAAGAGGCCTGGCTCGCCCTCGTGCGAAAGACCCTCAAGGACAGGCCCGTGGAGTCCCTGGACGGCGCCACCGTCGAAGGACTGCCGATCCGGCCCCTCTACCCGCCTGTAAGGGACGCCCGGCCGCTGATCGGCCCGCGCGATCCGGTGCGGCCGTGGGACGTGCGCGCCCTGACCCGCCATCCCGACCCGCTGCAGGCCAACCGCGAACTGCTGGCCGACCTCGCTGGCGGCGCGGCCTCCGTGGTCGTGCGGATCGACCCCACAGGCCAGGACGGCGTCGCGGTGGGCTCGGCGGAGGGTCTGGCCCAGGCGCTGGAGGGGATCGAGCTCGAACTCGCGCCGGTGGCGCTGGACGCCGGCTTCCTCGGGTCCAAGGCCGCCGACTGGCTGCACGCGGTCGCCAAGTCCTCGCCGGCCGCCCGGCTTCAGTTCCACCTCGACCCGCTGAGCGCGCTGGCCGAGGCCGGGGCCAGCCCTGGGCCGATCGAGGGCCACCTGATCGCCGCGGCGACGGTCGCCGCCAGGCTCGCCCAGCCCTATCCCAAGGCCGGCCTGTTCCTGGCCTCGGGCCGCATAGCGCACGAGGCCGGCGGCGGTGAGGCGGCCGAGATCGCCTTCGCGGCCGCCGCCGGCCTCGCCTACGCCAAGGCTATGGTGCGCCAGGGCCTGTCGATGGAGGCCGCCTTCGCCGGCGTGACCCTGGGGCTTGCGGCCGATTCCGACGTGTTCCTGAGTCTCGCCAAGCTGCGCGCGGCCCGGCTCGTCTGGGCGCGGATCGCCGAGGCCTGCGGCGCGGCGCCTACGGCGCGGATCGAGGCGCGCGCCTCGCGCCGGATGCTCGCCGCCCAGGACGCCTGGACCAACATGCTCCGCCTGACCGCCGCCGGCTTCGCCGCCGCGGCCGGCGGGGCCGACGCGGTAGTCCTCGGCTGCTTCACCGACCCGCTCGGCCTGCCGACCGCCTTCGCCCGTCGGCAGAGCCGCAACACCCAGCTGGTGCTGATGGAGGAGGCGCACGTCGGCCGCGTCGCCGACCCGGCCGCCGGCTCGGGTTACGTCGAGTCCCTGACCGACCAGCTGGCGCGGGCCGCCTGGGACCGCTTCCAGGCCATCGAGGCGGCCGGCGGGATCGTGAATGCGCTCGCCTCGGGCCTGATCGCCCGCGACGTGGACGCCGCCCGCGCCGCGCGCGAGGCCGCCGGCCAGCCGCGCATCGTCGGCGTCACCGCCTTCCCGCCGCAGAAGGACGAGATCCCCGAGGTCGTGCGGGTCGAGCCGCGCGCCGTCGAAGCCCCCTCGCCCCGCCTGCCCGGGCCGGACAGCACCTGTCCGCCGCTCACGCCCATCCGCCTCAGCGCGCCATACGAGGCCGCCCAATGAGCCAGTTCCCCGACTTCGCCAACATCGCCTGGGAGGCCCCCCCTCTCGCCCTGCCGGCCGCCGGCCACGCCTGGGAGACGCCCGAAGGCCTCGCCGTGCGGCAGGTCTACGGCCCCGAAGCGCTCGAGGGCCTCGACACGCTGGAGACCCTGCCGGGGATCGCGCCCTATCTGCGCGGGCCCTACCCGACCATGTACCTGACCAATCCGTGGACCATCCGCCAGTACGCGGGCTTCTCCACGGCCGAGGATTCCAACGCCTTCTACCGCCGCAACCTGGCGGCCGGTCAGATGGGGCTGTCGATCGCCTTCGACCTGGCCACCCACCGCGGCTACGACTCGGACCACCCGCGGGTGAAGGGCGACGTCGGCATGGCGGGCGTGGCCATCGACTCCATCCTCGACATGCGCACGCTGTTCGAGGGCATCCCGCTCGACAAGATGAGCGTGTCGATGACCATGAACGGGGCGGTCCTGCCGGTCATGGCGCTCTACATCGTGGCGGCCGAGGAACAGGGCGTGCCACACGCGGCGCTGACCGGCACCATCCAGAACGACATCCTCAAGGAGTTCCTGGTCCGGAACACCTACATCTATCCGCCCGAGCCCTCGATGCGGATCGTTTCGGATATCTTTTCATACACTTCGCGCGAGATGCCGAAGTTCAACTCGATCTCCATCTCCGGCTATCACATGCAGGAGGCGGGAGCGACGCTGGACCTCGAGCTGGCCTACACTTTGGCCGACGGCGTCGAGTACGTCCGCGCCGGGATCGACGCCGGTCTGGCGGTGGACGCCTTCGCGCCGCGCCTGTCGTTCTTCTGGAACGCGGGCATGAACGTCTTCATGGAGATCGCCAAGCAGCGGGCCGCGCGCCTGCTGTGGGCCAAGCTCATGCGCGACAACTTCGACCCGAAGGATCCGCGCTCCCTGGCCCTGCGGGCCCACACCCAGACCAGCGGCTGGAGCCTGGCGGCCCACGACGTGTTCAACAACGTCGCCCGCACCTGCGTCGAGGCGCTGGCGGCGGTGGGCGGGCACACCCAGAGCCTGCACACCAACTCCCTGGACGAAGCCCTTGCGCTGCCGACGGATTTCTCCGCCCGGATCAGCCGCAACACCCAGCTCCTGCTGCAGGCCGAGGCCGGTCAGACCCGCGCCGTCGACCCCTGGGGCGGCAGCTTCTACATCGAGCGGCTGACCGCCGAGCTGGCTGCGCGCGCCCTGGAGCACATCGCCGAGGTCGAGGCCCTGGGCGGCATGGCCAAGGCGATCGAGGACGGCCTGCCGAAGCGCCGCATCGAGGAGGCCAGCGCCCGCACCCAGGCGCGTATCGACGCCGGCCAGCAGAGCGTCGTGGGCGTCAACCGCTACCGGCCGGACGGCGCCGATGAGATCCCGGTCCTGAAGGTCGACAACACCGCCGTGCGCGAGCGCCAGATCGCCAAGCTGAAGAAGCTGAAGGCCGAGCGAGACGGCGCCGCGGTCGAGGCCGCCCTCACCGCCCTCAACAACGGCGCGCTCGGAAACGCCAACCTGCTGGAGCTGTCGGTCGCCGCGGCGCGGGCCCACGCCACTGTGGGCGAGATCAGCGAGGCGCTCGCCAAGGCCTTCGACCGCCACGTCGCCAAGGCCGACGCGGTGAAGGGCGTCTACCTGGCCGAATCAGGGGCCACGCCCGCCGCCGAGCGGGCCAAGGCGATGGCCCAGGCCTTCGCCCAGGCCGACGGGCGCAAGCCCAAGGTGCTGGTCGCCAAGATGGGCCAGGATGGCCACGACCGCGGCCAGAAGGTGGTCGCCTCGGGTCTTTCCGACCTCGGCTTCGACGTGGTCATCGGCGACCTCTTCCAGACCCCGGCCGAGACCGCCGCCCAGGCGGTGGCCGAGGGCGTCCACGCGGTGGGCGCGAGCTCGCTGGCCGCGGGCCACCTGACCCTGGTCCCCGAACTGCAGGCCGAGCTCGCCCGCCTGGGCCGGCCGGACATCCTGGTGGTGGTCGGCGGCGTCATCCCGCCCGAAGACATCCCGGCGCTCGAACAGGCCGGCGTCGGGGCGGTGTTCACCCCCGGCACGGCGATCCCGGAGGCCGCCATCGAGCTGCTCGACCGTCTCAACGAACGGCTCGGTTACGCGCAGGAAGCGGCGGAGTAATCCCTTCGGTCACTGGTTGCGCCGCAGGCGCTACCTGTCACCTCCCGGCGCGCCCTAGTGACAGGTAGGCCGCGTTGCGGCCAACCAGTCACCAGCTGACTTCACCGAACCCGTCAGACTCGCGAGGCCTTCCAGCGGCTCCAGACCGCCAGGCCCATGGCGATAGCGCAGCCGGTGCCGATGCCGGCGATCAGGTCGTGGAAGATGGTCAGCAGGAAGGTCGCGGCCAGCACCGCGGCCGCCCCCTTGCGCTCGACCAGCAGGCGCTTGATCTCGGCCTTCTCGGCCATGTTCCAGGCGACCACCGCCAGCAGGCCCGCCAGCGCCGGCAGCGGGACGTAGGCGGCCAGCGGCGCGGCCAGCAGCATGAACACCAGCAGGTAGGCCGAGTGCATGATGCCCGAGACGGGGCTGGTGGCGCCGGCCCGCACATTGGTGGCGGTCCGGGCGATGGTGCCGGTCACGGGGATGCCGCCGAACACCGCCGAGCCGACGTTGCCCAGGCCCTGAGCGATCAACTCCATGTTCGAGCGGTGCTGGCGGCCGGTCATGCCGTCGGCGACCACGGCCGAGAGCAGGCTCTCGATGCCGCCCAGCAGGGTGAAGGCGAGCGCCGCAGGCATCACCTCGATCAGCTTGCTCCAACTGATCTGCGGCAGGTGCGGCGCCGGCAGGCCGTGCGGGATGCCGCCGAAACGGGTGCCGATGGTCTCCACCGGAAGGTGGAACACGGTGGCGACGATGGCCGCGCCGGCCACCGCGATCAGCAGGCTGGGCCAGGTCGGCTTGAACCGCTTGATGGTCTGGATGACGACGATCACCGAGACCGAGAGCGCCAGGGCCTGCCAGCTCATGGTCGGCGCCGCGTCGGCCAGCGCCTTCAGCTTAGGCAGCAGCTCGCCCGGCTCGGGGCCGGACAGGCTCAGGCCGAACAGGTCCTTCAGCTGGCTCGCGAAGATCACCACCGCGATGCCGGCCGTGAAGCCGACCGTCACCGGATGCGGGATCAGCCGGATCAGCCCGCCGAGGCGAAAGACGCCTGCCAGGGTTACGAACAGGCCCGAGAGGAAGGTGGCCATGATCAGGCCGTCGACGCCGTGCACGGCCGCTGTCGAGGCCACCAGCACGATGAAGGCGCCGGCCGGCCCGCCGATCTGGAACCGGCTGCCGCCGAGAGCCGAAACGAGGAAGCCGCCGACGATGGCGGCGTAGAGTCCACGGTCGGGAGAAACCCCCGAGGCGATGGCGATGGCCATCGACAGCGGCAGGGCCACGATGGCCACGGTGAGGCCGGCGATGGCGTCGGCTTTGAATCTGCGTAGGTCGTAACCCTCCTCGAGGAGGGTCGCCAACTTGGGCAAATAGACGTCTGTTCGGGGCTGCGCAGCCTCGGTCATCTGACGCTCGACTTCCGTGAGGTACCTGGGGAGGGTCTTAAGCGATATGCCGTTGCAATGGCGCTAACGCCAGAGGTTGCGACGTTTTTTCCCAGCTCCAGTGCCGAAATTAACGCCTGACGCCGCGGAAGGCCGGGCGTTTCGCGGGTCCCTCCCGCCGCGGGCGGCGCCGGAACAGCCAGTCGTCCTCCAGCAGAGACGGGCCGTGCCGGGCCTCGATGTCCTTTTGCAGCGACCGCGCCGCCAGGGCGTGGCCGGGGAACAGGGTGTCCACCGCCCAGCCGAGAATCGGGACGCTCGAGCTCGCCGAGTCGGCCAGGAGGAAAGCCGCCATCTTGGCGATGGTGGCAGGCCTCGCCCCGGCGTTCACCGCCTCGAGCAGCAGCAGCCCCCCCGCCCCCAGGCTGTAGACCACGTTCGCCCCCGGCACCCAGGCGATGACCCCGTCGACGCCAAGGCCGAACGGGCCGATCCCGACCACCCGGTCGGACAATCGCTTGATCCGCTCTGCGGAGCGCCAGGCGCGGTGGGCCTTGGCCTGATCGTCGGTCATGGGATCGGAACGCGCTCCTTTCGCGGTCGCTCCGGCATGACATGGGAAAGCCGCAGCCCCGGCGCGAGTCCTAGCCCCAGAGTTCCGGCTCCGGCGGCTCGATCAGCGAGCCGAGGTAGCTCAGCCCCGGCGCGCGGTCCGCCGCCAGCAGCAGCGGCCCGTCCAGGTCCACGACCTCCGCCCCCTGGGCCAGGATCATCGCCGGGGCCATGGCGAGCGAGGTCGCCACCATGCAGCCGACCATGATCTGCAGGCCCAGCCGGCGCGCCTCGGCGGCCATGGCCAGCGCCTCGGTGAGACCGCCGGCCTTGTCGAGCTTGATGTTCACCGCCCCGTAGCGGACCGCGCAGCGCGGCAGGTCGGCCCGGGTGTGACAGCTCTCGTCGGCGCACAGCAGGACCGGGCTCTCCCAGCCTTCCAGGGCCTCGTCTTCTCCGGCCGGCAGGGGCTGCTCGATCAGCTTCACGTCCAGCCGCGCGAACTCGGGCGCAAGCCGCCGCAGCGTCTCGAATTCCAGCGCCTCGTTGGCGTCGACGACCAGCCGGGTGCGGGGCGCGGCGGTGCGAACGGCTTCCACCCGGTCCAGGTCGTCCGCCCCGCCGATCTTCAGCTTCAGCATCGGGCGGCGGGCGTTGGCGCGGGCCGCCTCGGCCATCGCCTCGGGGCTGGCGAGGCTGAGCGTGAAGCAGGTCTTCACCGGATCGAGCCGGCCCCTCCCCGCCCGCGCCCAGGCGGGCACGCCGGTCAGCTTGGCCTCCAGGTCCCAAAGGGCGCAATCGAGGGCATTGCGCGCCGCGCCCGCCGGCAGCCTCGCTTGCAGGCCGGCCCGGTCCAGGCCGCCCTCGAGGTCCGCCCGGACGTCTTCCATTTGGGCCAGCACCGCCTGCAGCGTCTCGCCGTAGCGGGCGTAGGGGACACCTTCGCCCCGTCCGCGGGCGCCCGCCTCGGCGATTTCGGCGACCACGACCTCGGCTTCGGTCTTGGCGCCGCGGGCGATGGTGAAGGCCCCGGCGATCGGCCAGCGCTCGACGGCGACGGCGATTTTGCGCACGCCGCCCGCGCCTCAGCCGCCCGGCGCGACCGCGAAGCGGCCCACGACCTGCCGCAGCCCGTGCAGCACCGCCGCCTCGGCCTGCGCCCCGCCCGATCCGCCCATCAGCAGCCGCAGCGAGCGGACGTGCACGTTCACCGCCTCGGCGTCCCAGCGCTCGGCGCGGCCGAAGTTGTCGAGCAGGTCG
>JAQVDF010000254.1 GCA_028698405.1 Phenylobacterium sp.
CACCGTCGAGATGTTGCCGTGGGTGTTCTGCGTGACGGTGGCGGTGTTGAGGCTGCCGCTTTGGGTGAGCGTCGACAGGTTGTTGTTGCCGTTCTGGGTCACGTACGCATCGTGGCCGTCACCGTTCTGCGTGACGAAGGAGTCGTTTTCCGACCCCAGTTGCTCCACCTCGGCATAGTTCTTGTCCGACGTGGGACCACCCGTGCCGACGAACGGATCGCCGGGGCCCTGATCGATCTTCGAGAAGTTGTCGGATGCCTGCTGGGTGACTTTCGCGACGTTCTCCGTGTTGATGCCGTCAGAAAGCGAGCCGATGTTCTGCCGGATCTGAGACTCGTTGTTCGATCCACCTTGGGTGACAGTGGCGCTGTTGATCCGGCCGCCTTGCTCGATGTACGACTTGGCATTGGTGCTGCCAGCGAGCTGAGTCACGCCCGCTGTGCTCGTCGTGCCCACGGCGTTGTTTTCGCCCGTTTGCATGATCGTCGACTGGCCCAGATCGCCCAGTTGGTCCACGTGAGCGACACCACCACGCCGGCTCTGGCTGATGAAGGAGGTGTTGTCACTCCCGTTCTGAAGGACGTTGGCGGTGATCGCGTCGCCAGTTTGCTGGATTTCGGAGTCGTTCCGGTCACCAATCTGTTCGACGAAAGCAGTGGTGGCGTACCCGGGATTACCGGTCTGGTTCACCAGCGAGGTGTTGTCGTCACCGTCCTGAGTAACGGTCGCGAAGGAATTGTGGCCCTGTGTCACATCCGAGACGTTGTTGTCGCCGGTCTGCGTGACGGTAGCCTCGGCGGCGTCGCCGTTCTGAGTGATCTCCGAGTCGTTCGACGGCGCGCCGTTGGTCGGATTGTTCGCAGTTTGGGTCACGGTGGCGGTGGAGTCACCGTTCTGCGTGATGAAGGAAAGGTTGTCTCCTTGGCCGACCCCCGGCCCGCCCGTCGAAGGGACGCCCTCTTGCCTCACGGTTGCCGTCGCGCCAGCCGCGTTCTGAGTCACGGTGGAGAAGTTATAGATTCCCTCTTGAGTAACATCCGCTTCGGCGGCTGCGTTCTGGGTAACCAACGAGTCGTTGAGTTCGCCCGTTTGGTTCACGATCGCGGTCGCGCCGGCCGCGTGCTGGAAGATGTCCGAGGTGTTGCCGCCGCCGAACAGCTCTTGGCTGCGCGTCTGGTTCACAGTCGCGCTAGCGCCCGCAGTTTGTTGAACGTTCGAGGTATTGCCGGCGCCGTCTTGTTCGACGTCAGCGAAGGCGTCAGTTCCGCCAGTCTGATTGACGGTCGACTTGTTCCCCGCTCCGTTCTGATCAACGCGAGCTTCGGCGCTCGTGCCAGCCTGCGTCACGTCGGAGTCGTTGTTGGAACCAGCTTGATCGACGTCCACAACGCCGGACGTGCCGGTCTGAGTCACGTCGGAGTCGCTGCCCGAACCGCCTTGATCAACGGTGGCGGTGTTGGTCCCGCCAGATTGGGTCACGGTCGAGGTGTTCTGGGCGAAAGCCGGAGCCGCCGCCAGGAGTGCCACGGCCGAGACCGAGGCCAAGATAGTGCGCTTCATGTTATAGCGTCCTTGCACGTTGGTTTGCTTCGTTGAGTCCCAAAGCCGGCGGTGGCTTGCCGACGTCGCCCGACCCGCGGGTCGGTGTGGCTCGGGCGTTGCTGCGCCCGGGCCACGTTTTACTTGCGCCCCTGCGGGGGCGTTGGTCGGAGCGGCTTAATCGCTATGGCGCCCCTCCCTGTCCGCCCACGCTGCTGAGCAGCGCGGACTGATTCTGGACCCGGCCGCCGGAGACCTGGCTGGCGGCGGCGGGCGAAATGACGACGGGTCTGGCGCGCGCGTTCTCGACCGGCCGAACCACTTGGGGGCGGTTCTTGCGGGCCTCCCGCTGCAGACGCTCGACCTGCTCGGGGGTGATGAGGCCGTCGCGCTCCTGCTGGTAGATCCCGAACAGCGGCGCGCCGGCGATCGGATCGGCGAAGTTCCAGAGCTTCTGCTCCACGCCCTCCATGATCAGGGAGTAGACGGCCTTCTCGATGGCCTGCTGGACGGCGATCAGGTCCGGCTCGTTGCGCGTGTAGCCGACCTCGGTCTCCAGCAGCTCCTTGAAGCCCACGTAGCGGAAGGCTCCGCCGCCCAGCGCCTGGGATGCGATGGTCTTGGAGGCGGTGACGTTGACCAGCACCTCGCCGGTGCGGACCGAGACGGCGCGCAGGTACACGGTGACGGTGTCCTGGCGGTACTGGACGTTGCCGCCGATGCCCAGGAAGCGGGCCCCGGCGCCGCCGGTCAGGGTGTTGGTGTCATAACCGATGATGCCGCCCTCGAGCAGCACGCCGGCGAACAGCAGCGAGGGCAGGGCCTCGGGATTGGGGTTGGCCTCGCCGAGGTAGCGCTCGCGCATCTCGCGGATGATCTGCCGCTCCTGCAGCAGGTTCCGGAGCATCTCGCGCTCGACGACGGTGAACCACTGGCGCTGACCGGCGTCCTGCAGCGCCTTGACCAGGATGGAAGCACCACCCTGGCTGACGGCGCGCGACAGGGTCTGGCCGGTGTCCGACGGCTTGTACTGGCCGGTCTGGTCGACGAACGAATAGACGGCCACGGCGACCGGGCGGTTGGGCGACGGCAGCTCGCGCAGAGCCATCTGCGTCGAGGTCTGCTGCGGAATGTGCGCCACCCGTGTGGTCTCGGTCGCGATGGGCCCGACCGCATCGACGGTGGCGCAAGCGGACAGGGCGAGCGCCGCTGCGATGGCAAGCACCGTGCGGAACATCAGTTCACCTCGATGAAGGTCGGCACTTCGATCACCGTTTCGGCGCCGGTGGCGTCGTCGACGATGGTGACCGTTACGGCTTCCAGGGTGCGGACCCAGGAGATCTGCTGGCCACCGAAGTTGACGTTCCCGGTCTCCTGCGGGTTCTCGCCGAAGATCGCGCCGGTGATCTGCGAGGACAGCGCCGAGAGCAGCCGCGATTGCAGCTGGCGGGCGAACAGGTCGGACTGGCTGCTCCCCGTCGACGTCTTGGCGCTGGGATCCTTGTAGTCGTTGATCGCACCGGCCACGCCCAGCAGGTGGGCGGAGTTGAAGGGGTTGCCCCCGAAGCTCGGATTGATCGGCTGATAGACGAGGTCCTGGGCGCAGGCCGACCCGGCCCAGGTCATCAGACATGCGGCCGCAACGCCGCTGGCAACGGTACGCACGAAAGAGACTCCCCCCAGATGGTCCGTCCGACGCCCGAAGGGGCGCCCGACTGGTCCGAGAGGCCCACTACCTGTGCGGGCGGGCGGACCTCTAGGACTTAACAAACTCTTAACTCAGCTCGGCGACCGGTGCAACTTGATTTGCGTCAAAATGGCGTCTTGACGGAATATTCGCCCAATATTCAGCGGCAGTGCGCGGGGGAGTTGAGTAACAGGATGGGTCGACAGTTCGCGTATCAGGCGAACTATTAACCATGTCTCCTGGGGGCGCTTTGTTTGCTTGTCGTGAGGCGGCGAGAATCCGCAGACTGGCGAGCTAGCGACGGATGTCGGACAACTTCAACGCGGCGCGCATCGGTTCACTCGGGTGGCGATACTCATATGGAGGGGCGCGCGCGCGTGAGCCGGGTGCGCGCGGGGCGAAACAACCAAGGCGCGTGTGGCGAGGCCGCCTCAATTCGCGTGGGCGGTCCCGATCCCGGATTTGGCGGCTTCGGGCTCGACCACAGCGCAGAGACCGGCGAGTTCGAGTTCCTCGACGATCTGCTCGAACGCCTCCTGGCGGGTGATCGGCGCGCCTGGCTGCGAGGCGAGGGTCACGATGCGCCAGATGTGCTGCAGCGCTATCTCGGTGTGCGGGGCAGGCATGGCGGCGTACGTCCTTTCGGGCTCCGACACCTCAACTCCGCGGCTTCGCTGGAGGTTGCAGCAAAACCTGCGCGGTTGTCGAAAGTCGTCGCGCGCGGTGGGGCGGTGGTCAATCCCGAGGAGGCGTGGACACCATGGCGTCGGCGAGGCGGTAGACGGCCTCGGCGGCCGCGGTTTCACATTCCAACAGCGACAGCCCAGCCGCGGCGTGGGCCAGGACTTCCTTGAGGTACCGGGCGCGCTGGTCTGGCGGTCGGCGGCCGAGTTCGGCGGGAAGGGGGTCGGCGGCCGAAGTCATGGCCCCACGCCCAGG
>JAQVDF010000255.1 GCA_028698405.1 Phenylobacterium sp.
GCCCACGAATTCGGGTGAGGGCGCAGGTGACGGGTGGCCTTCCGGCCAGCCAGTCACCACCAGCCTTCGGTGACTGGTTGCGCGCAGCGCTACCCGTCACCCGTCACGGACGCGCCTCCTGCAACCGGCCTCCGTCCCCGCCTTGCCAGCGTCGGCTTGATGGGGGTCAATGCCGGACGGGCGCGGGTGTGGCGCTTGAGAGGCCCCCGACAGGAGACGACCTTGGACGATCATTTCCGGCAGCTGCTCGAGGTCGCCGCCAGTCAGCCGCAGCCGCATCGGCTGCTGTTCGTATTCGCCGCCGCGGAATTGCCGGACGAGGCGACCGAGGAACAGCGGGCCAGATTCCAGGCCGGGCTGGGCGGAGCGCTGGCGCCGCTCATGTGCGTCGACAAGGCTCCCGAGGAGCTGTCGGGCTTCGCCGAGCTGGCCGAGGAGTCCCGCCAGGCGGGGCCGCCGTGGCAGGTGGTGTTCGCCGCCGCGCTGCCGGGACGCGACGGGCGCCCGCCCGGAAAGGCCGAGATCGACGGAGCGCTGCAGGCCATGATCGACGCCATCCGCATCGGCGGGGTGGGGCGCTTCGCCGCCTACGACGCGGAAGGACAGCCGCTGCAGGTCGCCTGATCGCCTCGCGTCACGATAAATTTTCGCCTTCGGGCTTGCTGAACGGCGTTCGAACCGGGCCTCATCGTATCGGTCGTTTTGACGGGAGAGGCATGGGCATGGGCGATCGCAGCCTGGTCGTTTGGTCGCTGGAGCGGGTGGCCGAACTGCATGGGGACCCCACGCCGCAGGTCTATGCGCGGCTGTTCGCGCTCAATCCCGAGGTCGAGGCGCTGTTCATGCTGGACAGCCAGCGGGGCGTGAAGGGGGCCATGCTGGGCCACGTGATCGACACCCTGCTCGACCTCGCCGGCCCGCGCCTCTACGGCGCCAACATGATCTACGCCGAGATGACCAACCATTCGGGCATCGGCGTTCCGCCGGCCCAGTTCGTCACCTTCTTCGACGTCGTGAAGGAAGAGTTCCGCGCCCTGATCGGCGCAGAGTGGACGGCCGAGGTCGAGGCCGCCTGGGACGACACGCTGGAGGACGTGAAGCGGGTCGTGGCCAAGGTGGAGGCCGCGCAGGCCGCCTGAGGCCAGGCCGCCCCGCCGCCCCGCGAAGGGGAGGGCGGGGCGCGCGAGACGCTAGTTCCGCGCCGGGATCACCACCGGCAGGGTCTCGTACCCGTGGACGAAGGACGAGTAGGTCCGGGTCGGCTCGCCCACCACGCGGATCTCCGGGAAGCGCTTGAGGATCTCTTCCCAGATGATCGTCAGCTGCATCTCGGCGACGCGGTTGCCGACGCAGCGGTGCACCCCGAAGCCGAACGACAGGTGCTCGCGCGGGCGCGCCCGGCCGATGATGTAGTCGTTCGGCCGCTCGATGCGGCTCTCGTCGCGGTTGCCCGAAATGTACCACATGGCCACCCGGTCGCCTTTCAGGATGGTCTTGCCGCCCACCTCGACGTCGCGGTTGGCGACGCGGGCCATGTGCGCAAGCGGCGTCTGGTAGCGGATGGTCTCGGAGACCATCGAGGAGATCAGGTCCGGGTTGGCCCGCAGCTTGTCGTACTCGGCCGGGTTGTTGTTGAGGTGGTAGACGCTGCCCGAGATGGTGTTCCGGGTGGTGTCGTTGCCGCCGACGATCAGCAGGATGACGTTGCCCTGGAACACGTCGATCGGCATGTCGCGGGTCGACGGGTTGTGGGCCAGCATCGAGATCAGGTCGATGCCAGGCTCGCTGTTCAGCCGCTCGTTCCACAGGCCCTGGAAGGTGGTGAAGCAGTCGGCCATGTCGGCGAACTTCTGTTCCCAGCTGGTCACCGGGCCGTGGCCGGGCTGGTTGGTGACCACGTCGGACCAGTAGGTCAGCCGCCGGCGCTGCTCGAACGGGAAGTCGAACAGGGTCGCCAGCGTCATTGCCGTAAGTTCCTTGGAGACCTTGTCGACCCAGTCGAATTCCTCGCCGATCGGCAGGGAGTCGAGAATCTGGCCGGCCCGCTCGCGCACGATCGGCGACATCTTGGCGATGTTGCCGGGCGCCACCGTCGGGCTGACCGCCTTGCGCTGGGCGCTGTGCTCGGGCTCGTCCATGGTGATGAAGCCGGCGCCGCGCCGCTGCGCCCGGTCGCCGAGCGCCTTGCGCTGTTCCTCGAGCGCGACCTGGTTGATCAGGGTGATGCCGTCGGCCGACGAGAAATCCTCGTGGTTGGTGTCGACGGCGAGGATGTCCTCCCACTTGGTGATCGACCAGTAGCGGCCGAACTCGCTCTCCTCGGTGAGGTGGACCGGGTCTTCCCGGCGCAGTCGTTCGAACACCGGCCAGAGCGTGTCGTCCTGGAAGCGCTGCGCCTGGCCCGGGTTGAGCTTCGCCAGCGGGATGGCGTTGACGTCCTCGACGGCCGCGGCGGCTTCCGGCTTGACTGCGATGTTCATGTTTCTCTCCCTCGTCGTCGCCTTCGGCGGACGCGCTTCGACCGCGGCGCGACATTGTTTGAGGGATAGTGCGCCCTACCGGACGATGTTCGGCAAGCGTCTTGTTGACGCCGGCGTCATCCAGCCGGAGCGCCGACCTGGCGCGGGCGGGGATCGGCGCCGATGTAGCCGAGCGCGGCGGCGTGCTGGATGGCCTGCGAGCGGCCGCCGACCCCCAGCTTCCGGGCCGCGTTGCCCAGGTGGAACCGCACGGTCGGCAGCGAGATGCCGACGATGCCGCCGATCTCGGCGTCGGTCTTGCCCGCCGCCGCCCACTTCAGGCACTGGATCTCGCGCCGGGTGAGCCTGGCCGGCACGGCGGAGGGCACCCCGCCGACCGCTTCGTCGTAGGCTCCGATGAAGCGGAAGGCCAGGCCGTGCAGCCGCTCGGCCCAGGCGGCGAAGGTGGTCTCGACGTCGAGGCTGGTGTCGGGGCTGGCCCACACCACCGCCCCGATCACCCCGCCCGGCAGGTGGGCGGGCGCGACGATGGCCGTCCCGACGCCGAAGGTGTCGGTCGCGCCGGCCTCCTCCAGCGCACGCAGGGCCCCGTTTGGCCGCCAGGAGCCGAAACGGCGGTTGCGGAACCAGAACGGCTCGGCGCAGCAGCGCGAGGCGTGCACCAGCGCCGAGCGCAGGGCGAAGCCGCGGTCCTCCCAGTAGCGCAGGTCCGGATCGATCCACCGGAAGATGGTGACTGCGAAGGGCAGCCCGTCCGGGCCGCGCATCGGCTCGGGATCGCCGATGTCGGCGGAAACGGCGATGTAGGGCAGGCCGATTTCCTCGCCGGCCCTGGCCACCTCGCGGGCGAGGTCTTGGGCGAGATGCAGCAGGTCGCAAGGCTTGGCTGGAGTGACCGTCATGGCCGGCGGCCGCTTCCCCCTATCATTTCCGACAGCTTGTTCGCTGAAGCCCCGCTTCGCAAGCTGCCATCGGCGTCCGACCTCGGGCGGACAATGACCAGCGCCCGGCCAACGGGCTGAGGGGAGGAACATATGGGGCTCGGTAAATGGGGGGCCTCTGCGGCCGTCCTTGCCATGGCGTGCGCGAGCTCGCCCGCCATCGCGCAACAGGCCGCCACGGAAGTGGAGACCATCATCGTCACAGCGCAGAAGCGCGAACAGAACCTGCAGGACGTGCCGATCGTGGTCACCGTCGTCTCGGGCGAACAGCTTCAGGACGCCGGGGTGAAGGACGTGAAGGACCTGCAGGTCCTGTCGCCGGGCCTGTCCGTCACATCTTCGACCGGCGGGGCGCAGACCTCGATCCGTATCCGCGGCGTCGGCACCATCGGCGACAACCCGGGGCTGGAGTCCTCGGTCGGCACGGTGATCGACGGCGTCTACCGGGCCCGCAGCGGCGTGGCCTTCAACGATCTCGGCGAGGTCGAACGCATCGAGGTGCTGAAGGGCCCGCAGGGCACGGTGTTCGGCAAGAACACCTCGGCGGGCGTCATCAACGTCATCACCGCCGCGCCGGAGTTCACCTTCGGGGCCCAGGGAGAGGTGACGGCGGGCAACCACGGCGCGAAGGGGGCCTCGGTCAGCGTCACCGGCCCGCTCTCCGAGACGCTGGCGGGCCGGCTGTTCGCCGCCCGACGCGTGCGCGACGGCTTCTACGATCTTCGC
>JAQVDF010000256.1 GCA_028698405.1 Phenylobacterium sp.
TGACCGTGTCGCCACGGAACCGGTAGAGCCGCTTGATCGACTCCCCGATGATCGAGGCGCGCAGGTGGCCCACGTGCATCGGCTTGGCGACGTTGGGGCCGCCGTAGTCGACCAGCACCCGCCGCGCGTCGGCTACGCTGGAGGCGCCGGCCCGCTCGTCCTGCGAGATTTCCGCCGCGCGCTCGGCCAGCGCCTGGTCCGAGACCTTCAGGTTGATGAAGCCGGGTCCGGCGACCTCGACGGAGGCGAGGCGCGTATCGGACTCCAGCGCGCGCGCCACCTCGGCGGCCACCTCGCGCGGATTGCGCTTGGCCTGCTTGGCGGCGGCGAGCGCGCCGTTGCACTGGAAGTCGGCGAGGTCGGGCCGGTCGGAGACGGTGACACGGCCGAGATCAGCGGGAAGGCCGAGACTCGCGAAGGCGGCGCCGACCGCCTCGCTCAGGCCCCTCTTGAGGTCGCTCATTGGGCGGCGGCGGCGCTCCCGGCCACGTCGGTCCCGGCGTTCACGCGGAACCGTTTGCCGGCGCGGTTGAACTCCGCCATCTGCGGCGTGACGTCGAAGCCGATGAGGATCTCGAAGTTCGCGCCGCTGGTGGTCATCTGGGCCCGCGGGATGGTCACCTGGTCGATGGTCTCGGTCGCGTAGATTCTGTTGCGCCCGGCGGGGAAGGTGACCGGCAGGTCGAAGTACTGCTTCTCGATGACCACGTCGTTCCGCTTGGTCACCGCGACCCAGTACCGATAGGTCTTGGCCGAGCCCTGGGCGGTCGGGCCCTTGCCGAGGTCGAACAGAATCTCCATCGACACCCGGATCGGCTCGTCGTCCTTGTAGGCGCACTGGGCCGAGACGCCCTGGATCTCGCCGGAGTAGCCGACCGCAGCGGAGGCTTCCCGGCCGCCTTCGAACTCGATGTAGCGGGCCGCATCGTACAGCACCTTCACGTAGGGGCAGGGGCCGGCGTTGCGCAGCTGCGGCAGCGGCGCGCGCGCATCGCCCCACTCCTGAGCCTGGCGGCGCTTCTTGGCGGCCTCTTCGCGCTGCTTTTCCTGCTGCTGGTCGCGGCGCGCCTGGGCGTCGGCGACGTCGAAGGAGACGGCGGAAGCCGCCACGGCGAAGGCGGCGGCGAGGAGGAGGGGGCGGCTCATGACGCGTCCTGATGGGAGGTGCGCCCGGCAGGGGCGCAGTCGGCTCCTAGTAAAGGCTATCGAATGCGGCCGCAACGCGGCTGGCGGTCCTGCCCCGGGCGGCCTAACTTGCGGGCCATGACCGCCTCCCCCGCTCCGCGCCGTCCACTCAAGGTGCTGCTCGCCGCTCCGCGCGGATTCTGCGCCGGGGTGGACCGCGCCATCCAGATCGTCGAGCGGGCGCTGGAAAAGTACGGCGCGCCGGTCTACGTGCGCCACGAGATCGTCCACAACCGCCACGTGGTCGACCGGCTGAAGTCGATGGGCGCGGTGTTCGTCGAGGAGCTCGACGAGTGTCCCGCCGACCGGCCGGTGGTGTTCTCGGCCCACGGCGTGCCCAAGTCCGTGCCGACCGAGGCGCGGGCCCGCCAGATGCTCTACCTGGACGCCACCTGTCCGCTGGTCTCGAAGGTCCACGTGGAGGCGCAGCGGCACCACGACGCCGGCCGCGAGATCGTGCTGATCGGCCACGCCGGCCACCCGGAGGTGATCGGCACCATGGGCCAGCTGCCCGAGGGCGCGGTCGCCCTGGTCGAGACGGTGGAGGACGCCCGCGCCTTCACCCCGCGCGATCCGGCGAATGTCGCCTTCGTCACCCAGACCACCTTGTCGGTGGAGGACACCAGCGAGATCGTCGCGGTCCTGCGCGCGCGCTTCCCGGCCATCGCCGCTCCGCACAAGGAAGACATCTGCTACGCGACCACCAACCGGCAGGAGGCGGTCAAGACCATCGCCAGTCGAAGCGACGTGCTGCTGGTGCTGGGCTCGTCCAACTCCTCCAACTCGCTGCGCCTGGTGGAGGTCGGCAAGAGGGCCGGGGCCGCCAGCGCCCACCTGATCGACGACGCGGGCTCGCTGGACCTCGCCTGGCTCGGCGCCGCCCGCACCGTCGGCGTCACCGCCGGCGCGTCGGCCCCCGAGGTGCTGGTCCAGGGCGTCATCGACAAGCTCGCCGCCGCCTTCGACGTCGAGGTCGAGGAAGTCTCCGCCCGCGAGGAAACCGTCAGCTTCAAGCTGCCCCGGGTGCTGGTGGCTTAGGAGCTCCGAGCGAGGTGGACAGGTAGCGCTTCGCGCAACCGGTCGCCGTGGTGCTCCGGCGACTGGTTGGCCGCAGGCCTACCTGTCACCCCGCTTGTCCCTCCCCCAGAACCTTGCTTGACGCGGGGCTCCGGCGCCCGCAATCGGGGGGCCGCATGGCCGTCTACACCGACATCACCGACGAGGAGCTGGCCCAGCTCCTGGCCGAGTTCGACCTCGGCGCCCCGCTCTCCTTCAAGGGAGTCGCCGAGGGCGTGGAGAACTCCAATTTCCTGCTGGAGACGGAGAAGGGCCGCTACTTCCTGACCGTCTACGAGCGCCGGGTGCGGGAGGACGACCTGCCCTTCTACCTGGGCCTGATGCGGCATCTGGCGGAGCAGGGCTTTCCCTGCGCGACCCCGATCCCCAACAAGGCCGGCCAGCTGATCCAGCGGGTGCGGGGCAAGCCGGCGGCAGTGGTCTCCTTCCTGCCGGGGCTGTCGGTGCGCCGTCCGAGCGCGGCTCACTGCCGCGAGGCGGGCAGGGGCCTGGCCTGGCTGCACGAGGCCGGACAGGGCTTTCCCAGGTCCAAGCCCAACGACCTCGGCCCGCAGAGCTGGGCGCCGCTGTTCGCCGGCCTGCGCGCCGACGCCGAGCGGCTGAAGCCGGGGATGGCCGCGCAGATCGAGTCCGATCTCGATCTGCTCGCCCGCGGATGGCCCGCCGGCCTGCCGACGGGGGTGATCCACGCCGACTTCTTTCCTGACAACGTCTTCTTCCAGGCGCAGACGTTCGCCGGGGCGATCGACTTCTACTTCGCCTGCACCGACGCCTACGCCTACGACATCGCCATCGCGCTCAACGCCTGGTGCTTCGAGCCGGACGGCAGCTTCAACATCACCAGCGCCCGGGCCCTGGTCGCGGGCTACGAGTCGCGCCGGCCTCTTAGCGCCGCCGAGCGGCGGGCCCTGCCGATCCTGGCCCACGGGGCGGCGATGCGCTTCTTCCTGACCCGCCTGCACGACTGGCACGCCACGCCCCCGGGCGCCCTGGTGCGACCGAAGGATCCGATGGAGTACGAGCGCAAGCTGGCCGTCCACCGCGCCGCCCCCGACCTCGTCCTGTTCGGCGAGGGCGCATGACGCCCAAGGTCGAGATCTATACGGATGGTGCGTGCAGCGGGAACCCGGGCCCCGGTGGCTGGGGCGCGGTGCTGATCTGGGGCGACACGATCAAGGAGATCTACGGCGGCGAGCCTGTGACGACCAACAACCGCATGGAGCTGATGGCCGCCATCCAGGCGCTGGAGACGCTGAAGCGCCCCTGCAAGGTCGAGCTCCACACCGACAGCCAGTACGTCAAGAATGGCATCACCCAGTGGATCAACGCCTGGAAGGCCCGTGGCTGGAAGACCGCCGGCAAGGATCCGGTGAAGAACGAGGACCTGTGGAAGCGCCTCGACCAGGCCCGCCTGCGCCACGACGTCCACTGGCGCTGGATCAAGGGGCACGCCGGCCACGAGCACAACGAACGCGCCGACGCCCTGGCGCGGCAGGCCATCGCCGAGATGCGCGCGGCGGGCTAGTGGCCATGAGCGGGCGGCTCCGGATGGCCCGCGCCGCCTTCGGCCGTTTCGTGGACGCCCTCCACGTAGTGCACGAATTCCACGTAGCTCTGCACGTACTCCCGGCCGGCGCGCAGGTCCGCCGGGTCGAAGCCGCGCCGGCGTTGCAGGGCTTCGAACCTAGCGTGCAGCCCGTCGGACACCGCCTCGGCCAGCATCGCCGCCACCGCGCGGTCGTCGCCTGCGGCCACCGCCGCGTCCGCGGCCCGGACCGCCGGCCCGAAGTCGTGGCCGGCCGGCTTGAGGCCGGTGTAGGCTGCGCCCTCGCCGGCGCGGTGGATGCGCACCAGCGTCTCGAAGAAGGCGTGGTCGGCCAGTT
>JAQVDF010000257.1 GCA_028698405.1 Phenylobacterium sp.
CATGCCCGAGGTGTTGAAGCTCCAGGCGACCTCGCCGGCAGGGGAAACCGCGATCACCCCGCCGTCGCCGCCGATCTTCGTCAGCTTGTGCTGGATCACCTCGTCGGCGGCGGCCTGCAGGGAAAGTCCATTGTGCTCGACCAGGGCGCAGACCTCGCGCGCCACCGTCAGGCGGATGAAGTATTCGCCGGTTCCCGTGGCCGAGACCGCGCAGGAGGCGTTGTCGGCGTAGGTGCCGGCCCCGATGATCGGCGCATCGCCGACCCGGCCCCAGCGCTTGGCCGTGGTCCCGCCGGTGGAGGTCGCCGCCGCCACGTCGCCGCGGATGTCGACGGCCACGGCGCCGACGGTGCCGCGCTTGCCTTCGTCGTGGGCCAGAGCGGCGGCGCGGTCGTCGTCCCGCGCGCCGGGCGGCTTGGCCGGGACCGGGAGGTTCTGACGGGCGAGCTCCCGCTCCAGCGCGCGCCAGCGCTGCGAAGTGTAGAAGTAGGCCGGGTCCACCTCCGGCAGGCCGCGACTGCGGGCGAACTCCTCGGCGCCAGGGCCGATCAGCATCACGTGCGGCGAGCTCTGCATCACCTCGCGCGCCAGCCGAATGGGGTTCCGGGTGCGGGTGACGCCGGCGACCGCGCCGGCCTTCAGGTCGCGGCCCTCCATCACCGCGGCGTCCAGCTCGTTCTTCCCCTCGGAGGTGAAGACTGCGCCGCGGCCGGCGTTGAACAGCGGGTCGTCCTCGAGCTCGACCACCGCCGCCTCGATCGCGTCGAGCGAGCTGCCGCCGGCCCGAAGCACCCTGGCGCCCGCCTCCGCCGCCCGCGCCATCGCCTCGCGGTAGGCCTTCTCCTGCTCGGGCGAGAGGGCGTTGCGATCGATGACGCCGGCGCCGCCGTGGATCGCCAGCGCCCACTTTGGCGCAGCCTCGGCCGCATTCGCCATCAGCACCCCCGCAGCGACGAGAAGCCAGGTCCCGAGCTTCATCCGCCGGCCTTGGGCGGCAGCACGCCGCGGCGAATCTGGTCCAGTTCGATGGACTCGAACAGGGCCTTGAAGTTGCCCTCGCCGAAACCCTCGTTGCCCTTGCGCTGGATGAGCTCGAAGAAGATCGGGCCGATCAGGTTGCCGGTGAAGATCTGCAGCAGCAGTCCCTGCCCCTCGGTCGGCGCCCCGTCCACCAGGATGCGGTCGCCGCGCAGCCGCTGCAGGTTCTCGCCGTGGCCCGGGACCCGGGCGTCGAGCTGCTCGTAGTAGGTGTCGGGCGTGTCCTGGAACGGCACCCCGCGGGCCCGCATCGCTTCCACCGCGGCGTAGATGTCCCTCGTCCCCAGCGCCACGTGCTGGATGCCCTCGCCATGGTAGTCGCGCAGGAACTCCTCGATCTGCGAGTGCTCGTCCTGGCTCTCGTTGAGCGGGATGCGGATCTTGCCGCAGGGGCTGGTCATCGCCTTGGAGACCAGCGCCGTCTGCTGGCCCTCGATGTCGAAGTAGCGGATCTCCCGGAAGCCGAAGATGCGTTCGTAGAAGTCCGCCCAACTGGCCATGTTGCCGCGGAAGACGTTGTGGGTGAGGTGGTCGATGTAGTCGAGGCCGACGGCGTTGTTCGCCATCTGCGCCTCCGCCCCCTCGATGGGGACGAAGTCGACGTCGTAGATCTCCTGCGCGCCATAGCGGTCGACCAGGTAGAGGTTCGACCCGCCGATGCCCTCGATGGCCGGGATGTTCAGCTCCATCGGCCCGACGGGGCCCTGCACGGGCTTTGCGCCCCGCTCCACCGCCAACCGCAGCGCCCTGGCCGCGTCCTTGACCCGGAAGGCCATGGCGTTGGCGGAGGGCCCGTGGACCTTGCGGAACTCGGCGGCCTGGCCGGCCGGCTCCATGTTCAGGATGAAGTTGATGTCGCCCTGCCGGAACCGAAGCACGTTCTTCGAGCGGTGCCGCGCAACCGCCGTGAAGCCCATCAGCTCGAACAGATGCTTCAGCCGCTCGGGCTCGGACGAGGTGAACTCGACGAACTCGAAGCCGTCGGTACCCAGGGGGTTGTCGAACAGGACGCGGGCCTCGGGGGCGGCTCGGACGTTCATCGGCGTCTCTCCCATGGCGGAGATATCGTTGTTCGAAACTAACAGCGGACCCGGGCAGGGCAAGACAAGCCCGGGAAGCCTTGCTAGGCACAACGCATGAAGCTCCGCATCGGCTCGCGCCCGGACGCCTCGAGAGGCTGCGACAAATGAAAGCGCTCGATCCGTTGTTGGCGCGCTGGCCGCTGCTCGCCCTGCTGGCCTCGGCGGGTCTGCTGGCGACGGCCCACGTCTTTCAAGCCCTAGGCTATGCCCCCTGCGTGCTGTGCCTGCGCCAGCGCGAAGTGTTCTGGGTCGCCGGCGGCGTGGCGCTCGGGGGGCTGGTGCTGACCGGCCTGCTCAAGGGTCCGCGCTGGCGCGGCGCGCTGAACCTGATCCTGGGGCTGATCTTTCTCGTCAGCGTCGGCGTCGCCGCCTACCATGCCGGCGTGGAGTGGAAGTTCTGGCCCGGCCCGGCGGCCTGCGCGCCAGGCGGCGCCGTCAGCGTCGAGGACATGGGCGCCCTGCTGGCCGGCGAGGCGGTGGAGATGCCATCCTGCGACGAGGCCGCCTGGGTGTTCCTGGGGCTGTCGATGGCCGGCTGGAACGCCTTGATCTCCCTCGCGCTGGCGGGCCTGAGCTTCCTCGCCGCGCGCAAGGAATGGAGCCGCAGATGACCGACAAGCCGATCCCGCCCCGTCCCGGCCAGGGCGCCTGGAAGGCGAGAATGGCCGAGATCCTGCGGGTCGACCACGCCGGCGAGCTCGGCGCCGTGCACATCTATCGCGGCCAGCGGGTGGTGCTCGGCGATGCGCCGGGCCGCGAGCGGATCGCCGGCCAGCTCGCCGAGATGGAGAGCCAGGAGGCCGAGCATCTGGCGAGGTTCGACCGCCTGCTGACCGAGCGGCGCGTGCGGCCCACCGCGCTCGCCCCCGTCTGGCGGCTGGCCGGCTTCGCCGTCGGGGCCGGCACCGCCCTGCTCGGCGAGCGCGCCGCCCACGCCTGCACCGAGGCGGTGGAGAGCGTCATCGAGGAGCATTACGCCGGCCAGATCGCCGAACTCGCCGACCGCGACCCCGACCTCGCCGCCGAACTCTCCAAGTTCCGCGACGAGGAGCTCGCCCATCGCGACCTCGCCGTGGAGGAAGGCGCCCGACAAGCCCCCGGCTACCCCCTCCTGGCGGCGGTCATCCGCGCCGGCTGCCGCGCCGCCATCAAGATCAGCGAGAAGGTCTGACGTCCCGCAGGGGACGAACAGGCCTCCAAGACCACCAACATCGCCAGGGCGCCCCAGGGCGACGATGCCCCCGCGCGCCCGGATTATCGGTGTCGTTGGCGCCATCGGCGGTGACGCCCCTTCCCGCTCATCCCCGCGAACGCCGGGAGAGCCATCGCGAAACGACCTTGCCGCGCCCCGCTCTTTGACGGACAGATACTTGCGGCGCGGGGCGGATCGCGGGAGAGATATTGCCCGCTCGGGCAGGTGAGGAGCCATCGATGTCCTGGGACCGTCTCGACCGTTTCAAGCACCAGGACGAGGCCGAGGCGCTGGCGGAGCTGCTGAAGGCCGGGCCGCTCGGCCCCGCCGACCGGGCTGCGGTGGTCGCGGAGGCCGTCGAGTTGGTCGAGGGCGCCCGGCGCGGGGCCCGTCGCCAGGGCGTGGTCGAGAGCTTCCTGCAGGAGTTCAGCCTGGGCACCCGTGAGGGACTGGCGCTGATGTGCCTGGCAGAGGCGCTGCTGCGCACCCCCGACGAGGCCACCCGCGACCGGCTGATCGGCGAGAAGATCGGCGGCGCCGACTGGGCCAGCCACCTGGGCCGCTCAGACAGCCTGTTCGTCAACGCCTCCACCTGGGGGCTGATGCTGACCGGCAAGCTGGTGGACGTGGACGAGGAGGCCAGGCGCGACCTGCCCGGCTTCCTGAAGCGGCTGGCCGGCCGGGTCGGCGAGCCGGTGATCCGCGCCGCCGTCGCCCGGGCGATCCGCATCATGGGCGAGCAGTTCGTGCTGGGCCGGGCCATCGAGGCGGCGCTGCAGCGGGCGACCAGGGAAGGCTACCTCTGCTCGTTCGACATGCTGGGCGAAGGCG
>JAQVDF010000258.1 GCA_028698405.1 Phenylobacterium sp.
CGACGCGGGGCGCCGGCCCCTGCCGCACCGCAAGCTCCGCTTCGAAGCTCGCCCGCGCCAGCGCCGAGGTCAGCCGCTCGCCCTCGCGGGCCAGCTTGCGTGCGGTCTCGGGCCGCTCGACCCACAGGGTCACCCCCGCCTTGGCGCCGCGCAGCACGACCTGCGCCTCCACCGGGCCCATCGGCTCGAGATCGAGGGCGAAGCGGACGCGCCAGACGGACGGCGCCGCGCCGGACGCACCCTCGCCGCCGCCCTCCCCTTCGGGCGCGTCGCGGCGGATCTCGAAGCCGGCGACGGCCACGCCCTGGGGCGTGGCCAGCGGGACCTCGAAGCTCCAGCGGGCGGCGGCCGGCGGCTCGTCCGGCATGCGGGCGGTCGGCAACGAGGCGATCTGGTGCAGTTCCTGGCGGGCGATCGCCGCCTCCACCTGCGGGGCGAGCGCCCGCGCGATCGCAGCGGGCGCGGCGTCGGCCGGCAGCGTCGGCGCCGCCGGCCGCTGCGGCGTCGGGCCGGCTCCGGCCATCGGCGGCGCCGGCCGCGGCTGGGCGGGCGGCTGTTCGGCGGCCGGGCGCACCGCCGCCTCGCGTGGCGGATCGACCGCGGGGGTCGCGCCGAGGGACGGGGCCGGCTGGGCCGCGGGCGGCGCACCGGCAGGGCGTGCAGCAGTCGGCTGCGGGTTCGGCGCCGTGCGCGGTGCGGCGTCGGTCGCGGTCCGAGCGTCCGGCGGTGCGGCCTGCGTCGGCGGCATGTGGGCGCCGTCGGGAACCGGGTCGGTGGCGACGGCGGGCGGGGTTGTCGGAGCGGTGAGCGTCGTCGGCGGGACGGGCGCCTGCAGCGGCGGCGTCGCGGACGGCGCGGACGGCTGCGGGGCGGCGGACTGCGCTGCCGGTTGCTGCGCAGGCATCTGCGGAGCGAGCGGCTGCGGTGTGGACGGCGGCGGAGACGCGTGCGCAGCCGGCGGGGTCGGCGCACTCGATGGAGCCGGCGGGGCCGCTGCAACGTGCGGGACGGTCGCCAGCGGGATCTGTGCAGGCGGCGCCGTCGAGGCGGGCGCCGTCATCTGCGGCGCGGACGGCGTTTGCGGACCGCCTGGGGCCGGCGCGGCGCCTCGGGCCGGCGGCGCTGGCGCCTGTGTCGGAGCGGTCCGCGCAGGCGCAGCTTCGGCGGCTCCCGCCGATCGGGACTCGGGAGCGGGCGGCGCGCCCGGTTGGTCCGGACGGGCGGGCGGAGCGTAGCCCTGTCCGGTTCCGCGCGGCGGCGGCTCGGGGGCCGCCGGCAGGGCGCCGATGGACTGCTGCAGCCGGACGAGCGCGCCCTTCAGGTCGCCGGTCGGCCGCGGGGCTTCGGCCTCGGACCGCGGGCGAGCGAGGCGCGCCTCGAGGAACAGGCCGGAGGCGGCCAGCGCCTGCTTCAGCCCCTGAGGGGTCGCGAGGGTCTCGGGCCGGGCCTGCAGGGCCATCACGGCACGCACCGCGGCCCGCAGCGGCGCGGGCAGGTCGGGCTGACGGTCGAGCTGGGAGAGGTTGGCCATCAGCGGCGCGAGGCTGTCCTGCGCCAGCGCCGCGCCCTGGGCCGCTGCGCCCGCCGCCTGGGCAAGCTGAGGGGGCAACAGGATCGGCGGCATGGCCGGCGGGCTGCGCACTGCCGGCTGAGGGGCGGACGAAGGCGCGCCTGTGCGTGGTTGCGCCGGCTGCGGCGTCTGGGATTGGGGACGGGCGGCGCCCTGGCGGGCCTGGGCCTCGGCGTCCTGCCGGCCTTCGCCACGCGGCGCGGCCTCTCCCGCAGGGGCGACCGGCGGGACGGGCGCCAGTTCCGTAACGACCGAGGACAGTCCTGCGGCGGCCAGCACGCGCTGGGCCTCCGGCGAGAGCTGCGGGACGGGGAAGACGGTCACGGCGCGTCCCTCGGGTCCAAGTCGGCCTTGGAGCCTACGCCCGCAGGGTGAAGCCGCCCTTAAGCCTTCGCCAGCCGCGCCAGCGCCTCGCCGGTGAGCCGCCGGACCGTCCACTCGTCCATCGCCGCCGCCTCCAGCGAGTCGTAGAAGGCGATCGAGGGGGCGTTCCAGTCGAGCACCGACCATTCGAGCCGCGCCAGCCCCTCGGCCACGCAGCGGCGGGCGAGGTTGGCGAGCAGCGCCTTGCCGGCGCCCTGGCCACGCGCCTGCGGCTTCACGAACAGGTCCTCCAGGTAGATCCCGTGCCGACCTGCGAAGGTGGAGTAGTTGTAGAACCACAGGGCGAAGCCGACCGGCTCGCCGCCCACTTCGGCGATGTCGCAGAACGCCCGCGGGGCCGGGCCGAACAGGTCGCGGGCGATGTCGGCCTCGGTGGCGATCACCTCGTGCAGCAGCTTCTCGTACTCGGCCAGATCGCGGATGAAGCCGTATATCGTGGCCGCATCGGCGGGCGTCGCGGGCCTCACGGCAAGCGCTTGGAGAGGAGCGTCGGTCATGGCGGTGTCTGCGGAGTTCCTGGAGTACGTGCTGGACCAGCTGGAGCCGCTCGGCGGGGTGACCAGCCGGCGGCTGTTCGGCGGGGCGGCCCTCTACCGCCACGGGCTGATCTTCGGGCTGGTGTCGGGCGAGGCCGTCTACTTCAGGACCGACGGGTCCAACCAGGCCGATTACGAGGCGGCGGGCTCGGAGCGGTTCGACCCGATGCCCGATCGCCCAGCGAAGTTCGGCTATTTCTCCGTGCCGCCCGACGTGCTCGAGCAGCCGGACGAACTGGCCGAGTGGGCGAGGAAGGCCCTCGCCACCTCGGCCAGCCGCGCCTCGGTCAGGCGGCCGCGCCGGTCCCGATCGTGACCCCGGGCGGCGGGACCGAGTCCTCGGGCACGAAGAAGTCGGGCATCAGCGGCCGGCTCGGGTCCACCCGGTAGTGCTCGAAGTCGCGCACCCCTTCGCCGTAGAGGAAGGTGTCGTCGATCAGGAAGTTGCCGGTGAACTCCCGCGAGGGCTTGTTGAAGATGGCGTAGGCCGCGTCGGCCATGATCTCCGGCTTGCGGCAGCTCTTCATCCCCTCCTCGCCGGCCAGGGCGAACTGGATCGCGGCGGTGGCGATGCCGGTGCGCGGCCACAGGGCGTTGAAGGCGATACCGTCCTCGCGGAACTCCTCGGCCATGCCCAGCATGCACATGCTCATGCCGTACTTGGCGATGGAGTAGGCCACGTGGCCCTTGAACCAGCGCGGGTTCATGTCCAGCGGCGGGCTGATCGCCAGCACGTGCGGGTTGGCCGCCCGCTTCAGGTGCGGGATGCAGGCCTTGGAGGTCAGGTAGGCGCCGCGCGCGTTGACCCCGTTCATCAGGTCGTAGCGCTTCATCTCGGTCTGCAGGGTGCCCGTCAGCTGGATGGCGCTGGCGTTGTTGACGCAGATGTCGATGCCGCCGAACCGCTCGACCGCCTGTTCCACGGCGGACATCACGCTGGCCTCCTCGCGCACGTCGACGACCAGCGGCAGGGCCTTTCCGCCCGCCTTCTCGATCTCCTCGGCGGCCGTGTAGATGGTGCCGGGGAGATGCTTATGGGGCTCGGCCGTCTTGGCGGCGATGACCACGTTGGCGCCATCGCGCGCCGCCCGCAGGCCGATGGCCAGTCCGATGCCGCGGCTCGCGCCGGTGATGAACAGGGTCTTTCCGGATAGCGACATTGGGGGTGTCTCCTCTAGCCGAGCTTGCCGAAATCGGGGGCCCGCTTCTCGCGGAAGGCGGCGAAGGCCTCCCGCGCCTCGGCGGTCTTGAGCTGGGCGGAGAAGTGCCGCCCTTCCTCCTCGATGCGCGCCGCCAACCGGGCCGGGTCGCGCATCAGGGCCTTGGTGATCTGCACCGCGCTCGGCGGGCGGCCGGCCACCGCCTCGGCCGCGGCCCGGGCCCGGGCGCGGAGTTCGCCGGCCGGCACGATCTCGTTGGCGATGCCCCAGGACACCGCCTTGGCTGCGTCCACCGCCTCGCCCAGCACGAACATCGAGAAGGCGCGAACGTGGCCGATCCGCTCGGGCAGCTGCAGGCTGGAGGCGGCCTCGGGCACCAGCGCCAGATTGACGAACGGCGTGGTCAGCACCGTGTCCTCGGAGATGTAGACCAGGTCGCAATGCAGCAGCATGGTCA
>JAQVDF010000259.1 GCA_028698405.1 Phenylobacterium sp.
CATCACGTTCGGCATTCGTTCCGAGTTTACTTGGCCGATGAGGGGGGCGGTAGGGTTAAGGATGGATTGAACCTGCGACCGATCCTCGCCGGAGCCCGCCCCATTGTGACCGCGTTATGCCGGCAAGACCCTGCCGGGGCCGGCGACGGAGACGTTTCTATCGTGAAGACGGTTTGGTGGGCCGCGGCGGCCCTGATGCTGGCGGCGTGCGGACAGGGCGGCGGCGCGGACAAGTCCGATCCCTACGCGGGCCTGGATGTCGCCATCGAGAACTGGCGCGGCGCGATCCTGAAGGGCGAGGCTGCGTGCCGGCAGCCTGACGGGCCGGAAGGACCGGCCTGCCAGCGGTTCGAGGTCGCCTGCAAGGTGGAGAGCCCGATCGAGGAAGGCGAACACGCCTCGGGCGTGTCCCAGAAGGTGCTGGCCGCGATCACCTGGCAGGCGCGCGACCCGGCCATGAACGAGCTGCGGCCGGCCTCGGCGACGGCGGTCTTCTCGCGCAGCGCCGAAGGCTGGACCCGCACGCCCGCCGAGCCGGTCAACCTGCGGACGTGTGCGGCGGCCTGACCGCTCAATCGTTGCGCGGGGACAGGGCGAAGGCCACGACCCGCGGATCGGCGCTCAGCATCTCGGCGAGGCCGCCGGTGGTCCCGCTCCTGCCGGCCTGCAGAGTCGTGGAGAGCTCCACGGCCTCGCCGCCCTCCAGCAGGGCGTGGCTGACCCCGCCCATGTGGAAGCCCAGGGCCTTCATCGCCTCGCGGAATTCGTCCTCGGAGGCGGCCTCGGCGCGTCGGTAGCGGACGGTGGCGTCGATCACCCGCTGGCTCGGGAAGCGCTGGTCGCACAGCCTCAGCACCGCCAGCACGATCAGGGTGGCGATGGTGCCGGTGATCGCCAGACCGTAGGCGGCGACGCCGTAGAGCGTGCCGAGCGCGGAGGTGATCCACAGCGATGCGGCGGTGGTCAGGCCGTGTACCGACAGGCCGTGGCGGAAGATGACGCCTCCGCAGAGGAAGCCGATGCCGGTCAGGATGCCGTGCGCCATCCGTACCGGGTCGATGCGGATGACCTCTTCGCCGGCGCCCTTCATCCAGGCCACCTGGTTGACCGCCGCCAGCATCAGCAGCGCCGAGGCGAGGCAGACCAGGATGTGGGTGCGGAAGCCGGCCGGCCGGCCGCGGTATTCCCGCTCGTAGCCGATCAAGGCGCCGGCGACGACGGCCCCCGCGAGCGGGCCCACATAGTCCCACAGCCAGTGCTCGATCATTCCGCCTCCACGCGCGTCTCCCGAGCGGGAACGTGCGAGGCGCAGGTTGGGCGCCACGGGCCGCGTGCTAAGGAAGGCGCATGGCCGACGCCTTCGCTACGCTCTACCAGCAGGGATTCCGCGCCTTCCACGCCGGGGCCTACGAGGCCGCGACGGCGGCGCTGGTGCAGGCGCTGCAGCTGCGGCCCGATCATCAGCCGGCCATCGCCGGGCTCGGCATGGCGCTGCTCGGCCAGGGACTCTACCCGCAGGGCTCGCCGCTCTACGAGGCGCGCAAGCGCGCCGAGCGGATCCCGCTGGACGGCGGCGACATCTCCGAGTGGGATGGAAGCCCTCTGGAGGGCCGGCGGCTTCTGATCTGGCCCGAGCAGGGCCTCGGCGACGAGATCCAGATGGCCCGCTACGCGCCGTTGCTCGCCGGCGCGGGCAAGGTGACGCTCGCCTGCTCGCCGCCGCTGGCGCGGCTGTTCGAGCAGCTGGGCGCGGACATCCATGTCCGGGCCGACGGCGTCCCGCCGCCCACGGCCGACGTGTGGGTGCGCAACTTCTCTCTGCCGGGACTGCTCGGCACGGCGCTGGAGACCATCCCGCCGGCGCCCTATCTCGCCGCGCCCTCGGAGCCGAAGCGGAGCGGAGTGGGCTTCGTCTGGCGGGGCGATCCGACCCACGCGAACGACTCCAACCGATCGCTGCCCTCGCCCGATGTGCTGGCCCCGCTGGCCGAGGTGGCCGAGCTCGTCGACCTGCAGACCCCGCGCGGCGACTTCCTGGACACCGCGGCGCGGATTCAGGCCCTGGAGCTGGTGGTGACGGTGGACACCTCGATTGCGCACCTGGCCGGGGCGCTGGGCGTGCCCTGCTTCGTCATGCTGCCGGCGCTGGGCTGCGACTGGCGCTGGCTGCGCGGCCGCAGCGACAGCCCCTGGTATCCGTCGCTGCGCCTCTACCGCCAGTCGCGGCCGGGCGACTGGTCGGAGATGGTCGGGCGTATGCGGGCGGACCTTGCCGCCCGCTGAGCGTCAGCTCGCCAGCCGCTCCAGCTCCTCGGCGGCGATGTCGTAGTTGCCCCAGACGTTCTGCACGTCGTCGTCGTCTTCCAGCGCTGCGATCAGCTTCATCAGCGTGGCCGCCGCATCGCCCTCGACCGGCGTCAGGGTCTTGGGCCGCCAGGCGATGGCCGTCGACTTGGGTTCACCCAGCTGGGCCTCGAGCGCCTGGGCGACTTCCGAGAGCTGCTCGAAGGCGGTGTAGATGGTGTGGGACTCTTCGTCCGACTCCACGTCGTCGGCGCCCGCCTCGATGGCCGCCTCCATGACCTTGTCCTCGGAGCCGGCCGAAGCCGGATAGTCGATCTGGCCCACCCGGTCGAACATGAAGGACACCGAGCCCGTCTCACCCATGTTGCCGCCGTTCTTGGAGAAGATGGCCCGCACGTTGGCCGCGGCCCGGTTGCGATTGTCGGTCATCACCTCGACGATGATGCCCACGCCACCGGGGCCGAACCCTTCGTAGCGGATCTCCTCGTAGTCGTCGGCGTCGCCGCCGGTCGCCTTGTTGATCGCCCGCTGGATGTTGTCCTTGGGCATCGACTCCGCCTTGGCGTTGGCGATCGCCAGGCGCAGGCGCGGGTTCATGTCCGGGTCGGGCGCGCCCGATTTGGCCGCGACGGTGATTTCGCGGCTGAGCTTGGAAAACAGCTTGGACCGGATGGCGTCCTGCCGGCCCTTGCGGTGCATGATGTTCTTGAACTGTGAGTGTCCGGCCATTGGGGCTCTCTCGGCTCTCGGCTCTCAGCGATGATGCGTTGTGCGGGCTTCTACAGGGCCGGGCCGGCCTGCGCCAGCGCCAGCCCCGCGCGGAACCCTCGCCAGCCGTGCTAGTTTGCCCTCGGGAAGCGGGAGCGCGACATGAGCGATTACGTCATCGACGACGACGATTTCTCCGAAGAGCCGGAGAACGAGGTGGTGCACTGGATGGCGCCCAAGCCGCTGTCTGTGGGCGCCGCGGGCGTGGCCGCCGTCGCCAGCGCCGCCTTCGTTCTGGGCGCGCTCACCACGCTGGGCGTGCTCGCCGCGCTGCACTGGATCGACCCTCGAAGCCGCTGGGAGGAGTGACCCTCAGGGCGGGTCCTACGCAGAACGGGATCAATCCGCCGCGGACGCTTCCGCGGGGCAGTCGATGCGCTCGATCCGGCCATTGGCCAGGCGAAACACCGCGTCCTGGGGCACGTCCAGCTCCAGCATGGCCTGGCGCGAGAGACCGCCGTACAGGCCGCGCAGGACGCGGCCGGCCATCCCGTGAGAGACGGCGACGATGCGTCGGCCCGAGCCGTCCACTTCCGCCAGCCATTCGCCGATGCGGGCCGCAATGGCCTCGAAGGGCTCCCCGCCCGGGGCATGCAGCTGGCGCTCCCAGACGCTCGCGCCCGGCGGCAGCTTGTGGACCACCTCGTCGATCGCCAAGCCGTCCCATTCGCCCAGGCTGATCTCGCGCAGCCTCGGATCGTGGCTCATTGGCAGGCCGAGCGCCGCATTGACGATCTCGGCGGTGCGCCGGGCCCTCCCCTGCGGGCTGGCGACCAGCTCCCAGCCGCTCCCGCCTTCAAGCAGGGTGCGCAGCAGCCGCCCGACCCGATGGGCCTGGCGGACGCCGTGGTCGGTTAGCGGCGAGTCCAGCGCGCCCTGGTAGCGGCGGGCCAGGTTGAACTCGGTCTGGCCGTGACGGACGAGGTAGATCACCGCTTGCCGCGTCGCGCCACCGGGTGGGACGACGACAGACCGCCGTCGACGACGATCGCCTGCCCGTTGACGTAGGAGCTCTCGTCCGA